>JABSRT010000014.1 GCA_013214945.1 Gammaproteobacteria bacterium | reverse complement strand
ACAAGGCTTTAGTGTTTTCTATTTTAGATTAAAGGAGCTACTGGAAAAAATGTACTTATCCCAGGCCGATGGCACTTACCGTAAATTTATCACCAAGCTAACGAATGCCAATTTACTGATCTTGGATGATTGGGGACTAGAGCCATTAACTGTTCAACAACGCAGTGATTTATTGGAATTAATCGATGCTAGATATGACACTAAATCAACGCTAATCGCGAGCCAATTACCGCAAGAACATTGGTACGAAATGATCGGAGAATCTACGCATGCTGATGCGATTTTGGATCGACTCGTTCACGGCTCAATAAAAATAGAATTAGAAGGGGAATCGATGAGGAAAATAATCAAAAACTTGACTGATGGAGATCACTCAAGCTAAATTTAACGAGGTTCTACAGAACATAAAAAAAGCGATCTCGATGAATGTTATTGGGTGATCTTCTTCATGTTATTACGCAAACGGATGACCAAGCGGTTATTAAACCAAACAAGCTGCTCATAGAGTGCTTCATTGTCCAATTTAAGCAGCTCATTGAATCTATTGAGCGCTTCGATATCGAAATAAAAGGAATATATAAACAGCAAGCTGACCGGGATATATTTAGCAGTTTCCCTGGCGCAGGGCCACAATTAGCACCACGGTTGTTAGTTGCTTTCGGTTCGCATCGAAGTCGATTTGAGCATGCTAGTGAAATACAGAAATATGCAGGTATTGCCCCCGTAACAGAGCGTAGCGGCAAAAAAGAATGGATACATTGGCGTTACTCTTGTTCTAAGTTTATCCGGCAAACCTTTGTCGAATGGGCAGGCTTGTCAGTGCGCTATTCATTTTGGGCTAAAGCATATTACAAGCAACAAGAAAGCAGAGGTAAACCTCATAATACCATCATCAGGTCACTCGCATTTAAGTGGATTAGGATAGCATTTAAGTGCTGGAAAACGAGAACGCCCTATGATGAAACAAGGTATCTGGAAGCCCTGAAAAAACGAGGCTCCCCGTTGTTGAAATTTGCTGCTGAATACTGATTTTAGAGGTTGCGGTCCACCTCAGGGCGTGTTGTTAGGCTTTAATTTCAACTTAGTAAACCCGAAACAAACTTGTACACCCAGTCACTTTAAAAAAGTAAAATCTATTTTTTATTGGCACTTTTAATTTCTTGAGCCTGTCTATATATGTCATCGAAATATGGACGATTTTCAATATCGCACTCATTAGTATAACGCTGATACTCTGTTTGAGATTTTTTAGAAGATAGAACCAAACCTTTCTCTTCACAGAAATTTTTGTAGCTCATTATTTCTTTCAAAATACATTTCTCCAAATTGGGGGGAGTTTAAAACTGCGATTTTTAGTTTAAGCACTCGCTAGGCTTTTGATATTTAATCTTGCCCAAGCTGCAAGTAAATTAAGATTGCCAAAGGCACCAATCCAGCTCCATAAATTAAAATACAAGCAATAGAGACCAGAAACATGAATATTTTTTGATTCTTTTTAAGAGATGCATACCATTTTTTCATTTTTATTCCTTTTAAAGAGTAATAGCTCCAATTATAGATAGAGTTAAGCTAGGAGCAGAAAGCCTAACAGTATATTATCCGTCATTCGCGATAATCCCGAAATCCGAACATTAATTTGAAACAAACTCTAAACCTAAAGCAACGTTATTACAATGACTTAAAATAACATAGCCAACAAAAGTTAAAAATAGTGCGGTGGAGAAATTGCGGGCGGGTTTATTGAGCATGCTGTTCGCGATAAATACGGTAAAGAAATATTAAATTTATTATTTTCAATAATATAAAAATTATCTTTGGGATTATCGCGAATTATTCGTGCACGATAATACCGAAAAGTTTGCTAAATATGCGATCGTCTATTATACCTGTACAAATAACCAGCTAAGTGTAGGTGTGTGTCATGAGCAAATTTTTAAACGAAATTAGAGATGTCATTAGAACGAAAAGGTATAGCCTACGAACTGAAAAAAGTTACATTTACTGGGTCAAAGCTTTCATTCTATTTAACGACAAACGACATCCTGAGCAGATGGGTGCTGCTGAAATCGACCGATTTTTAACACATTTAGCTGTTAATCGAAATGTGTCGGCGGCCACTCAAAATCTAGCCTTATGTGCGGTCATTTTTATGTATCGATTTGTGATTAAAAGAGAAATTATTGGGTTATCTTTTTCCTATGCCAAAAAGCCTAAAAATATCCCTGCTGTATTGTCACCACCCGAAGCGGGCGAAATTATTTCTCACCTGTCCAATCCATACAAATTAATTGCCTGTATATTGTATGGCTCAGGTCTAAGGCTCAATGAAGCACTGCGGCTGCGTGTCAAGGATATAGACTTTAGCAATAACACCATTTTTGTTTTTAGAGGCAAAGGCAATAAAGACCGTGTGTCAATATTACCGAGTGGCTTAATCGGGTCAATCTCGGCGCAAATTGAAAAGTCTAGGGAGATTCATCACAAAGACTTAGCCGAAGGCTATGGCTTAACATCTGTACCAGCATCATTAGTGCGTAAATACAAAAATGCGATGAAAGACTTTACTTGGCAGTACCTTTTTCCGTCAACTACGAAGTGTCAGCACCCCGTAGATGGCTATATTTGTCGCCATCATGTTCACGATTCGGCGTTTTCAAGGCAGTTACGAATCGCATTGTTGAAAACCAATGTGGCTAAAAAAGTATCTGCCCATACGTTCAGGCACAGTTTTGCCACCACCCTATTACAAAATGGCTCTGACATCAGAACAGTGCAGACGTTACTCGGCCACAGCGACATTCGAACGACCGAATACCTGTTAGTTAGATAGTAATGCCCATGTTTGTGGCAGCCAATTCGCGGGCACAATCAGCCCACTAGACAGGCTGACACAAAATATTTAACCAAGTTTTAGCAAATGAATACAAAGGAGTAGGCATAAAAAAAGCGCCCTAAGGCGCTTTATCACTAACTATCAATTTAAACCAAACTTAATCAGTGGTGCGATAGCTCGCTAGTTCAGTGCTTAAGCTAACACCTTGCAGTTTTAGCTGATTAACACGCTGCAAGTAAGCGGCGCCTTTAAGCATGTGCAGGGCAACGTCGACCGCGCCACGTTTGGTGAAGTCTTCAAGGTAAGTACCTTTAACCCAGCTGTTGAATGCGCCAAGACTAGGACCTGCCCAAATTTGGTAATCCATTTCACGGCCTTTTTCACCGGTGTTAGACCAACGTGAAGACAAACCAAGATACCAACGGAAGATTAGTGCCATTTTACGCTTAGGGCTGCTTTGCGCGCGCGCTAGCATGTCTGGATCGCGCTCTTGGAAAAACGCTTCAGTACCGGCCCAAACATCGTCTAGGTTGGCGCGGAAAATTTGCTTTTCAATCTTTAAACGCTCATCACTTGGAATAGCTTCAATTGAGTCATAGTTGATATACAAGTCGTACAGTTTCTTAGCGCGCATTGCGAACATTGAACCACGTTTAACCACTTGTAATTTTACGCCCATTTCGAACATGTCAGCCGCTGGTGCCATGGTAACATCGGCCATTTCAACTTTTGACAATAATTCACGGGTATATTGTGACGCACCCGCTTCAACACAGGCTTGGTTAACTGAGCCAAGCACAATGTAGGCAGCGCCCATGTTAAATGCGGCGAGTGCCGCTTCAGGCGTACCAATACCACCACCAGCACCAACACGTAAGGCTGGCGAGAAGTTGTATTTCGCTTGAACTTCGTCACGCAAACCAATGATGGTTGGTAGCAAGGTTAAAAATGGACGGTTATCGGTATGACCACCAGAATCGGCTTCAGCGGTAATATCGTCGGCCATTGGCACTAATTTTGATAACTCGGCTTGCTCTGGGGTGATTTTGTTTTGGGCCAGTAACTTGTCGATCAATTTTTGTGGCGCAGGCTCCATGAAACGACGCCCTACTTCGGTACGAGAAACCTTGGCGATTACCTTGTTGCCAATGTTTACTGTGCCATCACTGTTCTTAGATAAACCCGCTAAACGATACCACACGATATGTTCAGTTAGGCCTAAATAAGCAGATGCTTCAACCGTTTTAACCCCAAGCTTTAGGAAACGTTCAACCGCGCCGCGCTCTAGTGCTTCTTCTGCGGGTGCGTGAATAAGGTTAACCGCGTATGGGCCGTTTGGCAGTTCGGCTTGAATGCGTTTAATCGCGTCTTCAACCGCGTCAGGTACTAAACCTGCGGCGCCAAACGAACACAATAAACCCGCTTTACCAAGGGCAACAACCAGCTCAACTGACGCAATGCCATTAGCCATTGCGCCGCCATGGTAAGCGTACTTTACGCCGTGTTGTTTTTTGTAGGCGTCGTCGCCTAAATCATCAGCGGTTAGCTTTTGAGCAAAGGCTAATACATCGGTCGCGCCCGTTGCTGCAGTCGCGTTAGCGATGCCAAAGTCGTTGCCTTTTTTAGCCACATACATTGGCTGCTCTAAATTCATCAGTGCAGCTTTAAGTGCTAAGTCGTCAGTGTTAACGGCGCTATCACTGACTTTCCAGCCCCAATCGATGCTGTTATTGGTTGAAAAACTTAAGTTCGACATTTTTGTTCCTTGTTCGCCGCCCCAGTATGTACCTGTGGCGGAATTGTATTGGTTGACTAATACTCAAAATCATTGAAGTTTCGGTGTGCAAACAATGAAAGGTATCTTAAGCTTCAATAATGCTAAGTACGATGTTTTTCACTTCGTAAATTCGTAGCCCATCTTTTGACAGGTTAGCATCGCCGATTAAGCGCACTTCCCCACTTTCAGTCACAATTTCAGTAATATGAACATCAAGTGACATTTGCTTATTAACCGGGGTAATTTGACCACGGTATTTCCAGTCAACCTTGGTTAATGGCGCAATAAAACGTGGGTTAGTGAACTGCGCGCCCAAGTCGTTTTTAAGTGCGTAGGTTTGCATTAATTCAATAATCGCTTCGACACCCAATGAACCAGGCATTACCGGATCTTGATGGAAGTGGTAACGGAAGAACCAATCCGTTGCATCAATGGTGCGCTCACCTAAGATGTAAGCAACACCGGCTTTACCACCGCCTTCAACAACTGACACGGTATCCACAAAGTTCATTTGACCACCAGCCAGCTTGTAGTGTGGCTTGTTCGCTGCGGCTTTAAAGAACGGTAGCGCTTGGTTGGTTAAGTCGAATACTTCGATGTCTGATTTCGGGGTGTTGTTATCAACAAACCACGGCTGTTTGGTCTGGCCTTTGTCCATGCCTAACTGGTTGGTTAGTGATTCGGCACTAAAGTAACCAAATACGGCTTTACCGGTGTAGAACTTTTCATCGTCACCACTTTCACCTTTAACGAACATATCGAAAGTAAAGCTTTGAATAATCGCGCCACCAGCAATGGCTGTGCTCACTAGCACTGATTTATTAACGATGGTTTTGCCACGTAAATCAATTTGCTTTAGCAAGGTGCCGCTACCATCAAGGTTACGGAAAAACAGGTCTTTTTCAGGGTACTTTAACGTGGTGCCCATGTAACCAGAGATAAAGCCGTTTGGTTGTAAGGCTATTTCCATGATTAGGGAATATGGCATCCAATTGTCGTGGCTGTTTTTAGTGAAATACCATGCATCTTCCGGCACGTAATATTCGGCAATACAGCTCGACTCTTTGCCAAGTTCAAGGCGGTTGCCTTTCACTTCAACTACTTGAGTAACAACCTGTAAATCACCACAAGGTGTGCGCGGTGGGATGCGGCCTTTGTAAACATCAAAATCAGGACCAAAACAGTTTGAGATATTGCCAGTCGCAAATTCAAACATGTGCCACGGCGTAAACGGTGCGGTGTTTGGCACACGGTTTTGCCCAGCGACTATTGGCGCTTCAAAGTGAAGAATTGGCGTTACGCCTTTCTCTTTTGGTGAATTGAAATCGGTCATCACGCGCATTAGCGGACGCTCAGGATGTTTGAACGGGTTAACGCCGCGCTCGTCTAATTCTGAACTAACTTCAGCAACACTAGCAACAACAGGTACTGCAGTTACAGGCACAGCAGTTACAGGCTTAGTATTGGCAATATTAGCCAACACGTTTTGTGGCAGCGTTACCGGATAAGGCGAGTTCTCGTCTTGTTCGGTGATCATTACACACAAGTTTTTGAAATCAACAACCGTTTTGCCATCAAGCATAATATCGATGTTGGCTTTCATGTACGGATAAGGATGCATGCCCATTTCGGTCACTTCCATCCGGTAGGTCAAGGTATTGTATTGTGGCTGAACCTGGCCGCGACAACGTACCGTTTGTGACTGACCCGGCAATGGTTGGAAACGTGCGTTGTTAACGTTGGCGTGCATGCCTAATAGCAACATAAAGAACATCGCCATTTGGCCACAGCCTTCCGACATTAACGAACCAGCCATTACTTGGTCACCCTTAAAGTGACAAGGGAAATACCAATGCTCAGGGTCGAGATCTTTCTGACCTTCAATCAGACCAAGTCCCCAATGACCGCCCGTTGGATCAATTTTGGTAATACGCTCAATCATTAAGAACTTTTCTGAACTGAACTTTAATGATGGATTACGACCGCCTTGATCATAGTTTTTACCGAAACAGCCTGCAACATCGCCATTAACCAGCTTCATCATGTCGCTATAATCGTAAGTTGCTTTAATGTCGCTAGCAGCTCGCGTTAATAGTGGCGTGAACGAGCTTTTAACCGCGTCGCTAAATTCTTTTTTGTCTTTGTCGTTATGGATAACGCCCTTGCCATCTTTTAGTTCTTCGTCGGTAAAGAAACCAGCACAACCATTACGCATGATCAGTACTTTCTTGTCGCCAACGTAACAGTCGTAGTGGAAGAAGAACAACAGTTGTTCGCCATTACGGGCATAAGAGTCAATATGAATTTCGTAACGTAGGGTTTCGCCGCCAAACGCCATTTCTTCAAGGAAGGTTAATTCACAATCGAGTAAACGATAAACGCGCTCACCTTTGGCTTGAAAATCGATGCCGATGTACGAAATCAACATTAAGTCACACTGGCCTGATTCAACCGCAACTGACCACGGAATTTGACCGTCGATTAAAAACGGTGCATCAACTGGAATGTCATATTCGGTACACATGTACGACTTTTTGTATTCATTAACTGTCGCGTCAAGCTCTGTTACACGGGTTACCAGCAAGTAATCGGTGGTTGGCAAACGCACGCGGCGTGAGTAGCCGTCGATAATATTGTATTGCGCGCCAAATACCTTGCCGATATCGCCTTCGGCAAATTCAACCAAGTCGTCATAATCATAAATAACATTGTCAGGCTGGTTGTATTGCTCTTTTAATTGCAACGGTGGGTAATTATAACCCACTGGGCCTTTAATTTGGAAACCAGCTTGGCTTGCAGCCGCTTGCGCGTTTGCTTCGACACTGGTCATGCTAGCGCTAGCTACTGGCTCTGTTGGCACAATAGTTAAGGCTGGTTTTGCTGATACTGGTGCAGTATATGCGGTTGGTGCATAAGCTGGCAGGCCAGCACTGACCTTGGCTTGCAATTCAACCAACTGTGATAACTGCTGTTGGGCAGCTTGGCGAGTTTGCAAAAATGCTTGATGAGTTGCAGCACTTTGTACTATCTCTTTGCTCGCAGTAGCTTTAATAGATTGTTTTTTCACGGTTACTCCAACAGCGCTCGGTACTGATACCTGAGGTACGGGCGCTTGTTTTTTGAAAGAAGTTTGAACAGAAATATTGGCAGATGTTTTTTGTTCTGTTGCTGGCAAAAGCACCACTGGCTTGGCAATTTGTTGCGGTGTTAGATTATTCATCATCACCGGATTGCTCACGCCTGTTAAGGTTTTACCAACAAACTGTTGTTTAATTTGGTTTAGGTTGTCGCTACTGGCATTAATAATAGCCGGTGCCATTAGCTGACCGCCTAATTCAATGGTTTTAATTAGCTGTGGTCGCGCTTTGCCGCTCTTACCATTAGCCGCAGGCGCTGCTTGATGCGGCTGAGCACTGGCACTCACAATTAAATGGGCACAGCTGTTATCACGACCTAAGCCGTTAATTGCAATGACACCACTGTTTTGTAAATCAAGTGCCAAAGCCGACTTAATAATGCTGGCGATGCCTGACGCATTAAACGTATGGCCAATGTTGGTTTTAACTGAACCAATCGCTACATTTGGATAAAGCTTGGCAAACGCTGCTTGTTCGGCGCTGTTTTCGCTCGCAAAACCACTGGCATGGGCTTCAACCGCACTGATTTGGGTTGGTGTTACTTTAGCATGTGCCAAGGCTTTGTTAGCAGCGGTCGCAATGGCGTGTTGGTCATTGCCTGGGGCAAAACTAATCGCGTCAATGGTTGCGTAAATTTGCTTGGTTTGCACTTGCGATTGTGGCTTAACCACGATTGCTGCTGCACCTTCGCCGACTAACCATTGGTTGTTGGCTAACACATCGCTGGCTGTTGCTGCATCGACGCTTACTTTGCCAAAGTGCTGACGCAAGGTGATGTTTTCAACACTACCCGCTAAATCAACGCTGGCAATAATCACCGCATCAACATCGCTGGTCTGAAATAAACTTTCGGCCAGTTCAACACAGCGATAAACCGAGTTTTCTTCTGCCGACACGGTAATGGCCGGGCCAGAGAAATCCCATAACGCCGAAATACGCGACGCCATAATATTACCAATGAAGCTGGTGTACTGATTAAGCTGCGCTGCAAAGGCTACGCCGTCTTTAGCAATACTCGTCAATTCTTCGCGCTGGCTGTCAGTTAAGCTAATGCCTTGCTGCAACAAGCTGTCTTCAATTTGGGTAGTTAAGTTAACGCGACCACGGTACGAGTGAAGCTCTAGCTCCATGCCCATGGCGACTAATACCGCAACATTGCTGCCTTCTTTAAGGCCAGCGTCTTTCGCGGCATTGTCAGCCACTTTCATCATCATTAGTTGCTGCGGGATCAGGCGATCTTGTTCATTCGGCGGCACTTTAAAACGTAAGAAATCAATGTCGAACTGCTCAACATAGCCACCCTTAGGCGCATGTGGTAATTGCAATGACGCCATCACCTGTTGGTCAGTTTCAATGCCTTTCCAGCGTTTGCTTGGCAAGTCTCGGAAGGTATTGCCGTTGCTGGTCAATAGCTGGTTAAACTGGCTTAAGTTGCTCGCGCCACCAAAGTGCGCGTCCATGCCAATAATGGCTAGTGGCTCTGCCGCTTTTGCTTGGTCAAACTGGCTTTGCAGTTCATTGGTTGCTTGTTGCAATACTAGGTGAGCATTACTACCACCAAAACCAAATACGCTAACCCCTGCCGTGCGAGGCTTCGCCGGATTAGTGGTCGTTGGCCAAGGCACGGTGGTCGTTGGCATTTGCGCGCCAGTAAAGTAACCGTTTTTAGATTGCAGTGGCTCATTTAAATTAATGGTCGCGGGAATAACACCTTTATCGAGTGCTAACATCGCTTTGGTCATGCCCGGCATGCCCGCTGCGGTTAATAGGTGGCCAAGGTTTGATTTAACCGAGCCTAATAATGGCTTATTGCCCGAGCGGCTAAAGAAGGTTTCCATTGAGCGCAGCTCAACGTTGTCGCCTTTAGGTGTGCCCGTTGCGTGACATTCTACGTAATCAACGTCCTGCGGGTTAACCCCAGCATTTTCATAAGCACGCTCATAAGCCAATACCTGTCCTTTGGTATTAGGGCTTAATACGAACTCGCCTTTACCATCGTTGGTTAAAGCGCCGCCCTTGATGATGGCATAAATATGATCGCCGTCGCGTACCGCGTCACTTTGGCGTTTTAACACCATCATGCCTGCGCCTTCACCAGCGAATAGGCCTTGTGAGTTTTTATCAAACGGGGCGTGAATATTATTGGCAGGGTAAGCCTGGAAAATCGAGAAACCCATGTTAACGAACATGGGATCAGAGCCCGAAACAGCACCCGCTAACATCATGTCAGACTTACCAGTGTGCAAATAATCACAGGCTAATTTAACGCTGTAACATGATGACGCACAGGCCGCATCGAGCGCGAAGTGTGAACCACCCAAACCAGCAGCTTGTGCCAGTAAGGCCGCAGGATAACCTGCCACTAATCCATTATCAGGATGAACCGCTTGGTGCTCGGTAAAGTGAGCCAGCTCAAAATCACCATGCAATAGCTGCTTAAGCGCATTATCAACCACATTGTGGTAAAGCGGCATAAATAAATGGTTAGATGATTTAGTCGGGAAAGATAAGTTGCCTAAGATAAGGCCACAATTATCAAGCGCCGCACTGCCCCAGTAACCTGCATCACTTAGCGCTTGTTTAGTCACATAAAGTGCCCACTGGTTGAGGTCGTCTAAACCAGACAGGTAATCGCCACCTAACTTAAAACCGCTCGGGTCAAAATTAAAATCACTGATAAAACCACCGTGGACACAATAAAACTTGTCGGTGTCGCCTTTTTTGCCGGTGTATTTGGCAGGATCTACGCCCATTTGCTTGGCGGTGGCTTTGCTGCGGCAATCTTGTTGCTCGAGCAATTGCTGCCAAAAATGTTCTGGGGCTTGTGAGCCTGGGAACAAGTTGGCAATGCCTACTACTGCAATATTTTCCATATTTACTCTCTTGTTTGAGTGAGCTTAAGCCATTAAGAAATGACTGAAGCCTTTTTAATCTGTGTTTGGCTATTGCCCGCTGACGCTTGCCCTGATTGCTCAAGGATTGAGCCATAAAATAAGCTGTCTAAATTTAAGCGAACACCGTGGCTAATTAGCTTGGCGATGGCGCGGATATAAGTCAGTTCATCGGGGGTGCCTTTGGCATTAACGGGCACTGAAACATGACTGATGGGCGCGGCATCGCTGTTGGCTTGCTGATGGTTAATAATTTTATCAACCCACGCACATAACGAGCGCCCCGGCCCCATTTCAATAAATACCCGCGCGCCCTTGGCGTGAATGGTATTAACCAAACGCGGAAAATCAACCACGTCGCACAGACATTTCGCAATGCTGTGGGCAATAGCTTTGCTCATTTGCGGGATCGGCAAATAACATGAGCTTGAATACATTTTTGTTTTAATGCGTGGCGTTACGTCCATGGTGTAAAGCGATACCATGTGATCATATTCGTCATAAGCTGGCGCGCTATGAATGGCATTGGCCATGTTTAAGGCCATTGCTCGGACACCCAGTTTCTTAACAACCCGCAAGCAATCATCGGGGTAACCCGCTAATAACAGGTTGTCTGGGGTATTAATAATGGTGCAATAAACCCGCGGCTCGTCGACAGTTGCGATGTTAACTTGTTCGATGGTCGCTTTAATGGTGTAGGTTTCCCAAATTTGCTCAAAAGTACCGTTGGGCACATCGGGCAAATCCCAGTGATTACGTAAAGTACGCAATTCACCACATAACTGGTGGTTAAAGGTATTAGAGCTGGCTAAGCGCGCGCTCATTAACCCCGGTTGCTGCCAACAGCCAAGCGCAGCATACATGCTCACTTCGCCCATTGAGTAACCTGTGGCAAAGTCGGCTTTAACCTCGAATACTTCTTCAAATACCTTGGTGAAAACACACGCAAAACCAACACCAGCTTCGGCGATATTGGCCAAGTTGCCACGCAATTCAAGGTCGAGCTGTTTCAGCTCTTTAAAGTTATGACGGACAATGCTGCGTGGGTTAAGCAAGGTATCTTTTAAGGTGCTGCTAATGTCTTGTGCTAAATCGGCCACGGGTTGATAAATTTGTGGGAACAAATGAAATAAGTCGCGCCCCAAACCAACGTAAGTTGCGCCAATGCCCGGGTACATAAATGCGACACCATTAGAAGCCGTATCATTAGCTGTGCCAGCGGGCGTCGCGCTAAAGTAACTGCCTTTAGGGGTTTTCCATTCGCTGTTATCGCTAATCGCTTTAGTGATACCTGCTTGAGCTTGGGTAATCTCTTTGCTTAACTCAACTAACGACTCGGCAATTAATGAAATGGCGTACTTAGCGTCACTGTTAAAGCGGCTGAAGCACTGCTGCGCTAAGGTCTTTAAACTGACGTCGCTCGCTGCTAGTTGGCTTAGTTGTTGCTGTAACTGTTGCTCGTTATCACCACTCACTAACACGAGGGTTAAATCACCTGCGGCAAAATAACCATTGGCTCGCACATCGCTAGCGGCATGTCGCTGCCCTGCTGCCAGTTCATTGTCAGTAAGCGCCAATAAAATTTCTTGCACTATGATATGGCAATAGCTGTCACTGCTGCTGGTTTTAGCAAGATCTGCTTGGCAGCTATAAGCGGCGATATGAGCACTGCCATCGCTATTGGGATACCATGGGCGTGCATCAACCGGGAAATAAAACGCCGAATTTTGCCAGCGGGTTAAATCACTCGCCTGTGGTTGCTGCCAATTTGTTAGCGGCGAAATATAACGCTGATGCAGCGACAGTACGGTTTTTAGTAAACCGGCCACTTGAGAAAAACCAGCGCCCTCACCTAACACACCACGCGCACAGCTAATGGCAGTGTGCAGTGGTTTGTTGCCTTTATAAGCATTGATTAAGCCGCGGCTTTCATCGCTCGTGAGTCGGTCTTCATTAGTTCCAGCAAGAGTAGCTAACGCCGATACTTCTAACAATCCGACTTGGTCAGCGGTCACTTTAGCATTGCTTAACGCAGCGCTTGCGACATCACTAACATCAGTGCCAGTGGCGAAACCTTTAATTAGGCCATAAATATAGGCGTTATGATCTTGAGCGAAATTAGCCGATGTCAGCAATAAGCTAGCAATGCCTGCACTGTGTTGATAACCGGTAAAGCTTTGATCAAAGCTAATAGTGGCAAGGTGTTCGCTTGCTGGTTGCTCACTATTGATTTGCACAGCCAATGGTAATTCGACTTGATTAACCCCAAGCAAAGCAACCGCGGTTTGACCGTTAGCAGCAAGGGCTGTTACTTGGGCTAATGCCAACGCCAAACTTGGATAAATATCACAGCTCGCGCATTGACTTGCCAACTGCTGGCTTAATTGAGCGCGGCTAACTTCATCCTGACCTTCTAACACGACCACCACGGCGAGTGTCGAACACGCCAACTGGTTATTAGCGGCTAATTGCGTGACTGAATCGAGACACAAGGTGGCAAGATCGCTATTAAGCGGTTGATCAAATGTTGCTACGCCCTGATAAAAAGCCCGCTCAACCCGGTCAATCGTGTCATGGCCGGAAAATTTAGCATCGATGCCGATAACGGCTAACTCTGTCATATTCAGTTTCTATTCCAATTCTTATAATAGTAATGCTTAAAGGCTCGGGTACGACATGCCATGTCGAGCGCTTAAGCATTAATACTGATTAAAAAAATTCAGCGCCACCAGCTAATGACGCCAAATGATTGTTTTGTTATTGCTTCTTTTCTAACACTTGCTTTGTAAACGTTAGTTTTTTAAACACTTACTTTGCAAACTCTTACTTTTCAAACATAGCGTTTAAGCTTTTACTCGCACGAACCTGAGCCGATTTAACCTCGGCGATAAGGCTCATGTCCTGCGCAATAAACTTGATATCACAAGCCGCTTTGCTGCCGCGGCGTTGATCCAAGTTATGCTCAACCACGTTCAGCTCAAGATAGAACACTTCATCAGCTGCAACTTCACGGTAAACCGTCCAAGCTGCTGTTGACGTTGGCAAGCTGCCAATACCATATTGCTTACGTACCCACACCAACATTGCCTGATAAACCAGATCGTTGGCAAAGATATTGTTTTGGCCGAGCGGGAAATCGCCCTGCTTAACTGTCGCAATTTCAGGTACCTGACAGGCTAATAACAAGCCTTGTTCATCACAGCTAACAATTTCGCTAATGCCTTGCAAGCTTGCGCCGTGGAACAACGTGCCATTGTCATACAGCGCCGCTGCATCTGCGGTTACCTGACCAGTAATAGTCGGTAAGCTCTTGGTTAACTTAAACGGTGTCATACCGCTTTTAGCTATTAACAAGGTCGCACCGTAATGGAACACCGGCTTGCCCGCATTATTGACACTGGCAATCGTCACTTTAACGCGAACGATGCCCTGCTCGTCAGATTGCTCTGCCGGCGCCAAGTCAATGCTGTAATCGCAAGCCTCGCTACCGTCGAAAATCACCCCTTTAAACAATTGATAGTCTTCAAAACCAAGGTACTGGTAATCACTATAAACTGCGGTGGTGGCATCGCTCATCCAAGCGATGGCACACACTGTTGGCAACACTTGGTTGCCATTAAAGCTATGATCTTCTAAAAACACATTGTTAGTCGCTTGCAGACTTTTAGCTACTTTTACAGTAGTAAGCCCGGTTGAGAAGCGACTAACTTGTGGCTTTTTTACAGAAGCTGCCTCGTCTTGATCTTTAGAAAGGTCGTTACCAACCAAAATTTGTGGACAACGGTTATCAGTCGCACTTAACTCGCTCAGTAATAACTGCGCGCCAGCGTCTAGTGGAATAATGTAAACACCACGAGCAGCAAACATCCGCTTAAGCTCAGGTGTTACCATGCCGCCATCCCAAGGACCCCAGTTAAAGCTCAGTACTTGTGCTTTAGGGTGCAGCGCTTTAAAGCGGTAAGCTGTTTTGTTTAAGATGTCGTTGGCAATTGAGTAGTCAGACTGGCCCGGGTTACCGTAGAAACCAGCCGCTGACGAGAACAACACTAAGTGCTTAAGTTCACTTTGCTCAGTCACGGCTAACATTGATAACAAACCATCAATTTTAGTGCTATAAACCGCTTCAAAATCGCTCAGAGTCTTTTGCTCAATAAACTTGTCGGCCAACACACCAGCGCCGTGAATAATACCCGTTACCGAACCAAACTTAGCAATAATCGGGCTAACTGCCGCTTGCACGCTAGCTGCGTCTGTTACATCACTTGCTACATACTCAGCTTGACCACCAGCCGCTTTAATAGCGTTTAGGGTATCGCTAATTTCGCGGTTAGCAAAAATTGGCTTAATGAACTGCATTACTTTAACCGGTGTTGGTTTATCACCAGCAGCAATCAGTGCTTGCATCGCCGCTTTTTTAAGTGCTGCTTCGTCGTTAATGCCTTTTGCCCAGCTTGGCTCGTCATTTGAGAAAACAGAGCGACCTAACAAGATGAACTTAGATTTGTGTTCTTGGGCAATACGGATAACACAATGAGCTGTTACGCCTTTAGCGCCACCGCTCACTAAAAATACCGAGTCAGCGTTAATGCTGTTACCAGCGGTTAATGCGTAGCTGTCTGTTGCAACACCCACTAAGGTTAAACGACCTTCGCTGTCGTAGCCCACTTCACTAAGCTCGGTGTTCGCGTCAAGCATTTCATCGCTAACTAAGCTTGCTACTTTGTCGCTAGCTGCTGTCGCCGAGAAATCAACCGCGCGACATAATACGTCAGCCCATTCGTGAGATAGCGTTTTAACTAAACCGTTTAAGCCACCTTGCACTAAATCTGCTGAGGTATCTGTGCTATTGAAGCCAATCTGCCCGCCTTGGCGAGTTACAACTACAAATGAACCACGAACTTTAGCCGCTGCAGTAACCTTGCTTAGCTTGGCTAAGATAAAGGCTAACATTAGACCCTGCTTTGACGCTTGTGGGTATTGGATGTTGTTAATGGTGCTCGCTGGCTGCATGTAAATAACTGCATCTAGCTGCGCGCCATTGGCGATGATGGCTTTGATTTCATCTTCAACTACATCGCTAATTTCAACCACGTTAACCGCTTTAGCAAACGCTTTTTTCGACGTTGCTTTAACCCAAGTTGGTTTAATCGCAGTAACGTTCCAGCCTGCGCTGGTCAATGTTGCACTAAGTGCAACTGCAGCGCCGGTGCCATCGTCAACGATTAAGGCATTAGCACCCGTCGCCGCTTGGCTAATTTTAGTGACTGAACTTAAACGCTCAATCGCTACTGTTGCGCTCGGTGCAGGTTGAAAGTCGGCTACTTGAAACGTCGCATCCGCAGTATTGACCTCAGCGTTTGCTGAGGTATTGGCTGAAGTATTAGCAACTGCACCACTGGTACCAGTAACCTTGCTTTGCATGTAACTGACGATTTCGCCCAATGTACGCAGTTCAGCTAAATCTTCTGGGTTAAGTTCAGGTAAATCGGTAATGATTTCTTGAACCGCACCTAGAATTTCAACGCGCTTGATTGAGTCAATGCCCAAGTCTGCTTCCATGTCCATGCCTAGTTCAAGCATATCGACTGGGTAACCTGTCTTGTCTGCAACAACTTCCATCATCACTTTTTGGATGTGGCCTAAGTCAATTGCAGGAGCGGCAGAAGCAGCAGGCGCCGCGGCGGCACTTGGGGTGTTAGTAACTTTACTTTGCATGTAGCTTACGATTTCGCCTAACGTACGTAGCTCTGCCAAATCTTCTGGGTTTAGTTCAGGTAAATCGGTAATGATTTCTTGAACTGCACCTAGAATTTCAACGCGTTTGATTGAGTCAATGCCCAAGTCAGCTTCCATGTCCATGCCAAGTTCTAGCATATCGACTGGGTAACCTGTCTTGTCTGCAACAACTTCCATCATCACTTTTTGAATGTGGCCAAGATCGATTGCTGGTGCAGCTGCTGGCACTGGTGCTGCGCTGCCCGGAGGTGTTGGATCAGTCGGCGTTACTTTTGACTGCACCTTCTGTTGCATATGTTCGACGATTTCGCCTAACGTACGTAGCTCTGCTAAGTCTTCTGGGTTTAGTTCTGGTAAATCGGTAATGATTTCTTGAACGGCCCCTAAAATTTCAACGCGCTTGATTGAGTCAATGCCCAAGTCAGCTTCCATGTCCATGCCAAGTTCTAACATGTCGACCGGGTAACCCGTTTTATCGGCAACAACTTCCATCATTACAGTTTGGATATGACCAAGGTCAATAGCTGGAGCAGTTGAAACTGCGCTCGCTGCTACTGGCGCGGCGGTAACTTTGCTTTGCATGTATTCAACGATTTCGCCCAAAGTACGTAGCTCAGCTAAGTCTTCTGGGTTTAGCTCAGGTAAATCAGTAATGATTTCTTGAACGGCACCTAGAATTTCAACACGCTTGATTGAGTCAATGCCCAAGTCAGCTTCCATGTCCATGCCAAGTTCTAACATGTCTGTTGGGTAACCCGTTTTGTCGGCAACAACTTCCATCATCACGTTTTGAATGTGCTTAAGGTCGATTGCTGGTGCAGCTGCTGCACTCGCTACAGCTACTGACGCAGGAGCGGCAGTCACTTTGCTTTGCATGTACTCAACGATTTCGCCTAACGTACGTAGCTCTGCTAAGTCTTCTGGGTTTAGCTCAGGTAAATCAGTAATGATTTCTTGAACGGCACCTAAAATTTCAACGCGCTTGATTGAATCAATGCCCAGATCTGCTTCCATGTCCATGCCAAGTTCTAACATGTCAGTTGGGTAACCCGTTTTGTCGGCTACTACTTCCATCATCACGTTTTGAATGTGGTTAAGGTCAACAGCTGGTGCTGCTGCACTTGCTACTGGCGCTGTGGCGGCACTTGAGGTGTTAGTTACGGCTGCCGCTTTCGACTTCATGTAGTCAACGATTTCGCCCAAAGTACGTAGTTCAGCCAAGTCTTCTGGGTTTAGTTCAGGTAAATCAGTAATGATTTCTTGCACCGCACCTAGAATTTCAACGCGTTTGATTGAATCAATACCCAAGTCTGCTTCCATGTCCATGCTTAGTTCAAGCATGTCAGTCGGGTAACCAGTTTTGTCGGCAACAACGTCTAACATCACCTTGTTAATCGTCGCAACATCAACACTTGGTGCTGCCACTGGCGTAGCAACGACAACAGGCGCAACAATAGGTGCAACTTTCGCAACTTGTGCAACCATAGGCGCAGCGGCCACGGCTTGAACAGGTGCTGCTTGTGCCTGCACTTGTAAAACAGGTGCTTGAGCAACTGCTACGGCCGGTGCATTAACCGCAACTGGCGTTGGAGTAACAGGCGCTGGAGCAAATGCTACTGGCGCGGCAATAGTTCGAACCGGCGCAGCAACCACTGACTCGCTAACATTGCCAGACAATAAAGTGGCCATGCTATCAGTTTGGTTGTTTAAATATGTTTCGTGAACTCGCAATGTTTCAGACTGGAACTGATTGTACATCGTTAAAGTACGATCAAGACTCTCAGGCAATGCTTGTCCTGCTTGCGCGTCTAATACGTTTTGGAAGGTTTTAGCGTAGTCTTGTGGACCTTGCATAAATTGTTCGTGCACGTTTAATAGCTGCTGTTGATGCTCAACAAACTGACCAACACTGCGTTCGATTGACGCAACTAAATCACCGTTCGACGCATTGTCGTTTGATACATTGCCATTTGAAACAGTCGCTGCTGGCGCTTGCGTGCCGTCGGCCTGAACATAAACAATCTTTTGTACTTCGACAATCTTTTCTACTTCAACAATCTTTTCAACGATCTTAATTTGTGGCTCAACCGCTACTGCTTTAGCTTGCTTGACTGTCCAACCATCAGTTAGCGCATCTTCGAATGCTTTTTTGGTTTTAGGGCTCACATAAGATGCTGCTGAAAGTTTCATTAACATTGGAGACGCTTTTGGCGCTGTTAACGGACGCTTAACGGCGTCGTACTTATCAAGGTTTTCAAGTGAAAGTCCTAACACTGCCATTTGCAATGCTGCTTGACGCATCTGCACATCACTTGGCTTTTTAGGGTTAGCGTTAACCGCAATCGCCACAACATCGTCTTTGTCGCTTAAGATGTTATCAACTAACTTAGTTAACACATTCTTAGGACCAAATTCGATAAATACTCGGCCGCCATCTGCATAGATGTTGTCAATTTCTTGGTTAAAGTGCACTGACTCAAGAATATGCTTTTTCAAGCTTTTCTTAATCTCGCTTGGTTTAGTTGAATGTGCCTTGCCTGTGCTGTTTGAGAACACTGGAATAGTTGGGGCATTAAACTTAGCGCTGTCGATTGCTTTAGCGAATGGCTTTTGCGCATGACCAACTAATGGCGTGTGGAACGCAGCTGATACTGGCAGCGGTACCACTTTATAACCTTTGGCTGTTAGCTCAGTGATGGCTACTTCAATCTGGCTGCTGGTGCCAGCAATAACCACTTGGTTATTTGAATTGTAATTAGCAATTGAAACATCGCTGATGTTTGCAATATCAGTAGCCACTTTAGCTGGGTCACCAACTACGGCAGCCATTTTGCCAGCATCGAATGCTGCATCTTCTGGTGCTGCCATTGCTTGACCACGGCTACGCGCTAGCATCATGTAATCGCTGTCGTTTAATACGCCAGCAGCCCACAATGCGGTTAATTCACCAAAGCTATGACCGGCAACGAAATCGGCTTTAAAACCAGCTTGTTCAAAAATCTTAAACAAACTAACACTCAAAGTACCAATTGCTGGTTGCGCGTGCTGAGTCAGACGCAATAATTCGTCTTGTGCTTTACGTGCAGCATCGGTATAAACCGGAATAGGGAAAGTAATTGCTGATAAGTGACCTAAGTTAGCCGCTGCAAACTCGTTATCCATCGCGCTAGTCGTATCCATTACGCTTGGGAAGTTACAAGCAAGCTCGCGTCCCATATTAACGTATTGTGAACCTTGACCAGAGAACAGTGCAACAACCTTACCTTTGGCTTCTATACCATTGCTACGGTAGTAAATACCCGTTGGTACCGACCAATCGCTAGCGCCAGTTTTTGCGTTAAACTGTTTTAACGCAGCGTCGATCATCGCCAGTGCTTCGCCAGCATTACGGGCGGTAAAACCAACACGCGCTAACTCAGTGGCCACTGTTGTGAGTGGGAATTGCGTGACTAAGGCGTTAAAGACAAATGGCTGAGCATCGGCGTCTACGGCTAATTTAGTTTTCCAGCTGTTAAGCTCGCTCACTATTGCTTGCTCATTGGCACCGGTAATTAATACCGTTTGGCTAACCGAGTTTAAGCGGTAAGCACCTTCGTGGGTTGGGCAGTATTCTTCTAAAACGATATGGAAATTTGTACCACCAAAACCGAATGAGCTAACACCGGCACGACGCGGCGCACCGTCTTCGCGTGGCATCCACGGACGGTTTTCGCTGTTAAGATAAAGTGGGCTGTTTTCAATATCAAGCGCTTCACTTGGCTTATCAATATGAATAGTTGCCGGCAATACCTTGTGATGTAACGCTAAGGCTGCTTTGATCATGCCAGCAGAGCCTGCGGCTGATTTAGTATGACCAATTTGCGATTTAACTGAACCTAATGCAATGTGTTGCTTTTGATCGCTAGCGGCACCAAAGTGCTTGGTCAATCCACCAAATTCGGCAGCATCGCCCGCTTTAGTACCCGTACCGTGACCTTCAATTAAGCCACAAGTTTCTGGTGCAAAACCAGCATCTTCATAGGCACGTTTAAGTGCTTTCGCTTGACCGTCTGGACGAGGCGCATAAATAGATTTGAAACGACCGTCTGACGAAGTACCAATGCCTTTAAGCACAGCATAAATTTTGTCGCCATCACGCTCTGCGTCTTCAAGACGCTTAAAGGCCATCATGCCGATGCCTTCACCAACCAACATGCCCTTTGAATCGTCGTCGAACGGACGAATGTCATCGTTAGTGGTAAACGCCGGAGTCTTCGAGAAAGACATGTACATAAATGGTGAGTTATCACAACAAACACCACCAGAGATCATCACTTCTGAGCGATACTCTAGCAAGTCTGAAACCGCCATTTTGATCGCTGCCAATGAACCAGCACACGCGGCGTCAACAACACAGTTAGTGCCACCAAAGTCAAAACGGTTAGCAATACGACCAGCAATTACGTTGCCAAGCATGCCTGGGAATGAGTTTTCTTCCCAGCCAATGTATGCTTTTTTGAATTTTTCGATAATCATCGCGCGATCGGCTTCGTCGATGCCTGACGCTTTTAATACTTTTTCAAGCACTGGGCCTTGCAGACGTGAAGTTAGTGGTGATATTTGCTTTTGACCACCGCCCACTCCTAACGTAATACCAATTTTGTCGTGATCATAATCTTTGCCAATGCCAGCATCGGCTAAAACGTCACGGGCAACAATTAACGATAATAATTGCGCGATATCGGTTAACTCAAGGATGTTTGGCGGCAAACCAAATTCCATCGGGTCAAAGTCTAATTCTGGAATGAAACCACCACGTTTGCAGTAAGTCTTGTCTGGTGCGCGCTTGTCACTTGAGTAGTGATCGTCAATCGCCCAGCGATCGGCAGGAACATCAATGATTGCGTCAACTGAATCAACAATATTGTCCCAGAATTGATCAAGGTTTTTCGCATCAGCAAATACCGACGCCATACCAATGATTGCAATAGGTGTTTCTTGCAACCTTGAATTAAATTGTTTGTCATCGGCGCTAAGCTCATCAGACTTAAGAGTCTTAGCTACCGCTGGGGTGTTCTTTTTAGCCATTTTATTATTGCTCCTGTGGGGATTCTGTTGCATTTCCATCGTCATACTTATCGCTGTTGTCATTATCGACAGCATCGGAAAGTAAACGGAAACGACTTAAAAATTCGTGGTAATTACCCGCCAAAATTCGGCGAATATGAAATGGGGCTTTGGTCAGGACATGACTCATATAACGACTGGCGGCTTCTTTTTCATCACCGTCGTAAATATCGACATAGACCCAACTCGACATCGGATCATTGGCCACCAGCAGGCGGCGCTTGGTTGAGCTGTCGTCAAAGTCAGGTAACTGAGTTACTCTCACTTGCACGACCTCATTGTCATCAAGGTTGTTGGTTAGATTGAGCACTTCGCGCATGGCTTGATGTGATACTTCTGACAACATCACCTGTTGATCTTCGGTATTTTCAATCGCGACTTGAATAGGTTTAGTTGCGTGCGTCTGTTGTGAATCGGCATCAAGGCTGGCACCGCTGTCTTGCATATCGGCCAAACGAGAAATACCATGGCGCTTTAAACAACGCTGCAGCCCAGCACGTGAAACCCCGCCATTGATAAATTTTTTGCAGACAATCAGCAATTCATCGAGTGATAACAACAAGCGGGTTCGCAGCTCAACCACCACATACTCTTGCGCAGGACTTAAGGTGGTATTGAGTTTTTTAGGGGTATGAGAGGCGTCACTAACAGAGTCACGATGACGCCATTTATGAATGGTCGAACTTGAAACTTTAAGTAAACGTGCCAGCATCGCCGTCGACAGCTCAGATTCACGAATGAAGGCGCGCATTTCTGGTGTCGTGGTCGCATTCGCGTGCCGTACTTTGGCTATATTCTTATTCATTAAACAACTTAATCATAATTCCCTAAAAATTCAGTCCGTTTTAATTCAGCCCATTTTATAGTGCTTTGTAACTAAATACGGCCCAATGCTCACCAAAATACCTTTGAGCTTACAAGTGTGCGCCCAATAGGTAAAAAAATTCCAATAAAACAGGCCACATTAGTTATTACTATTTGAAATATACTGTTTTATTGGCTTATTAATTCCATTAACGTCTAAATATTGACCGCAACGAGCGTACAACTGTACCCCCAACCGATGTAAAAAAACCACCTTATCTTGAGCGTCCGTTCCAAAAATAGGTAGCAGTTTTAAATACTTATACAAGAAATCGCTAAATAACCCTTCAATTGTTAGGATTATTTATAATTTATTCGAGTTAATATACACAGGTTTCAAAGCCATGACAATCACCCGAAACAAGACTTTAGTCTGATTTTTAGCCAGACAATGACTTAATAATCGCTAGATACTGCCATAACGGGCTTTGTTAGCTGTTTGATCGCAGTACACAAAGCCATTATTTTAACTTTAAATGACCCAAATCAATTTTATTTGCTAAGCATTCTCGCCAGTACTTGGTCAGGAATTGGCTGCAAGCGCTTTTCTTTATCTAGACAAACCATTTCGATGTCGCCGATAACCGCTGGTTTTGTTGCACCTGGTCGCCACACTTCCTGGCGCCATAAGGTCTTGTATTTACCGTCTAGGGTAAACGAAGTTCGGATGTCACAAATTTCAGCAAACTCAACACCGTCTTGAAAAGTCATGTTGGCCTTATATACCGCAAAACCAAGTCCCTGTTCATTCCACAACGTCGCGAGTAAGTCACTGTCGATCACATGCTCACGAGCACGCTCGAAATATTTTAGAAAATTAGGGTGATAAACAACACCTGAATGATCGGTGTCTTCATAATAAATTTGCACTGGGTGGTGATATATCTTGGTCATTAGTCAACTTATTGGGTCAAGCGGTGAGATAAAGTCGGCCAGCATATAGCGTTATATAACTATCGGCAAGATCCTAACGGCGCAAAAAGGCCGTTTCTATACTGGATCGACCTGCTTACAGCAGTTTTTATAACGCTATAGCAGCGTCGCACCGCGAGTAAATTAAAGCGGCCAGTCGCGTGGAGCGTGGGCATTGCATTTTACACATTCGAGCCGATGACCCAGCATAGCGTCGCGACCTTGGGGCGTTGTGACCCAAGTTCTAACCATCCACGGCGGATTATGCCGTACGTGTTGGTTATGGCCACATTGTAAACGCGCAACCCAATGATTTTCTTCGTCTTGGTGGTAACCTACTATGGGTTGTTTCATATTATCCTAATGGAAGCAATTTCATTGCTTATGTTCTACCTAAGTGTGCCTCTAAGGTAACTCTGTGTCCTTTATGATGTGCTTGGGTAACTTATATTCTATTCAATATCAGTGTCGGCACACCAGTTACTTTTCTTTGCTTCGCCAAAGAAAAGTAACCAAAAGAAAGGCGACCCGTATAAGTTGCTAACCTCCTTATAAATACCTGTCTTAACGGAACCGATTTCAATGCGCGTCCTGCGCGGAAATCTAAAAATTCATCCCTGAATTTTTCTCCTAACAGCTATTGATAAGGAGGCAACTGAGAGCGGGAACTTGGTGCCGTCACTAAGTTGATCGCAAGTTTAATTTCTTGCTATTAATTTAGAATAAAAACACAGACTCAACTAACTAGTGCATAGCGAACCTCATTAATTACTACTTAAACCAACTAACCGGATCGACCTGATAATAACGGTAAAGTAATTCATACAGCGCGCTGTGTTGTTGCCTTAAAGCCTGTGGTCGCTCAAAAAAGCTTTCGGTCACTACGGCGAAAAACTCCGCTTCATTGGTCGCACCATAACCATTGATCACGCTATCGTCATTAATACCGCCTTGTTGATGGCAAATATTACGTTTTAGCTCAAAGTATTCCTGACTAAAAATACTATGCCACTGCTTATACATATTTTTGTTTTTAAGCTTAGGGGTGCCTGTCGCCCCGCCATTTTGCTGATCAAGCTGATGCGCAAACTCGTGCAAAATTACATTGTGACCGTCTTGTTCATTGATTGATCCGGCCAAACTGTCAGACCATGACAATACAATAGTGCCCCACGGCCACGATTCACCTAAGCGAACCTGCTGACTATCACTCACGACTAGTCCGTCGCTCGTTGGTTGAGCAACCCGATATGCCGACGGATAAATCACTACTGTTTTAACATTGATAAAATAATTGCTGTGACGATTAAGTAATAACAAACTGGCATTAGCCGCAATCACCAAACGCATCTCATTGGTTACCGCAAAACCATTGCCACCAACAAAGTTTTTTTCAGCCAAAAACACTTGAATATGACCGTTAAGCTGTAACTGTAAAGCAGGCGGTAAACGCCGATACAGCGGCATGGCTTGTTGCAAATATTGCATTTGCTCGCTGGTTAAAGGCAATGCCTGCCACTTCAGGCGTCGATGCTCAATCAAATAAGCTTTACCCCACACCACGTAACACCAAAATAAAGTCGCGATAATTGAAATTAGAATTAATGCCAAACTGCCTATCCTTCTATTAAGTACTGATTAAGAAAAACTAACGTTACTAATACTCTATACATTGCCAGCCGATTAATCGATGCCATCAAGGTGATTTAATGGCTTTGAAATTGCGCTTTGATGACGTTCGGCCTGACTCGTATGTAAATATTGTGACGTAGTATCGATGCTTTCATGGCCAGCATCTGCTTGGACATGTGATAGCGGCCGACGATTAATATTGATGTCGTGGGTAATGCCAGTATGGCGAATATTATGCGCGGTCATGTCGCGCATATCATTGGCGTCTTGGCTAAAACCATCTTTTAGCGCGGCATCGGCTGCCAGCTTAATCACCTCTTCAATGTCGTCTCGCATTTGGCGCACCCCAAGGTTAGCATTAATAACACCCGCCTCACGACCCCGCCCTGCCGCACGATGACGAATAAAGATCGGGTGCTGCTCATCTCGCTGCGGTAAATCGGTTAAGCCTAAAAACTGACGATATTGGGTTAAGCTGACCAACAGCTGATTAGAGATCATAATGTTGCGCTGCTTGCCACCTTTACTTTGGGGCAAGTAAAAATGCCAAATTCCAGTTTGACGATTTTGTCGAAACTGGCCCATTACCGGTGAATAACCAGCGCGGGCTGAAATTTCTGAAATACGTAAATAGCAACTATACATTAATTTAATTAAAAACTGGCTGCGACAATAAACCAGTGGCTGATCCTGCGCTAACTTATCGACCACGGTCACCACGTAAGACCATTGCAACTCAGTAAATGACTTTAGGTTATCGTCGTCATTGATTAATTTGAACTTTTTGCGACTAGAGAAACGACTGCGATTAAGCCAAATCTGAGCCGGATTACGTTCGCAATAGTCTTCCCCCATCAAGAACAGATAAAATGCCGATACAATCGCAATTTTTGTTTTTAACGCACTATCACTTAACACATAGGGTTGTTCTACATTGTCACGTTTTTTACCGGTAAAAGGCCGCCATTTAACATTAGGGCATTTTGCCTGTTGCTCTTTGTTGACCGTAAATTGCGCGACGTTAAAGTAACCAATCAGCTCAATCGGCGGATTACTACAATAGTCGACATAACGACCAATATCATGGCGGCTGAGTTGCGCTGGCGATAACTTAGCGACGTCAAAACACCAATGTAAAAAGGTTGTTAGTTCGCTGCGATAGGCTTTGTAGCTATTTTCAGTGTTTTTTTGTTCGTACAACATATCGGTTGCATGCTCAAACACAACCCCGGCATCACTAATGTCTGACAAACATAACTGGGTAATGTATTGGTTAACAACGCTATTGCCATTTTTAATGGTGTCGGAACCTTCGAATAAAGGTATTACAGGAGGTAAAATCATCAAAAAATATTGCTTTAATATTAAAGAGTTACAATAGGGTATTGTAACTCTTTTTCGCGATAACGCCTAGGTTAAGCCGCTACCGCTAGTCGTAACAACTTAAGCGACTGGCTTTGTTAAGTTACATCGCCAAACGCGTTAGTTAATTGCTAACAATTCTACTTCGAATATTAGGACCGAGCCCGCTGGGATTTTGCCCGCACTGCGATCGCCATAACCTAATTCACTTGGGATATAAAAACGGTACTTATCGCCAACGACCATTAGCTGCACCCCTTCGGTCCAACCTTTAATCACTTGATTAAGGCCAAATGATATCGGGGTACCACGATCTACTGAGCTGTCAAAGATAGTGCCGTCGATTAAAGTACCGTGATAATGCACTTTGACTTTGTCTTTAGCGCCAGGACGAACCGTGCCGTCACCTGTCGTTAATACGACATATTGCAGCCCACTTTCAGTAACCTTAATCTCTACATCGGTTTTATTTTCAAGCAGGAACGCGCTGCCAATTTCTTTATTTTCTAAGGCTACTTTTTTATTTTCAGTGCCACGACGCAGAAATAACAGCACCACAACAATTAAAATCACGACTATAACAATTTTTGACACAATAGATTTACCTTAATAATTTGATTTTTAACAAGCATTAGACAGATTGGTTATTTTAAACCTCGTCCGATAATTGTGCCAGCTTTACATCAGTTACAACACACTTAATATTCAAAAAACAGGGCCGATATATTGCCATCGATTATAGTGATTTTGTCGCAGCCACTAATGATAACATCTTGCTTATGCTTAGTATTTTGATGGTAAACAAAATTAAAATGAATATTTTTTGCACATCTTTACTGAGCAAAAAAACAGCTGAACTCACCGCCAATATCACCAGTAAATCATTGATTAAACTATAAATAAGCACTAAATAAACATTTTAGTCTTATTGCTTAACATTTCATTAACCGAGCACTGTAACGAACAATCGGTTAAAAACTGACTCAATAGGCGTTGACTCCAAGATAAAGCTGTATATAATTCCAAACAGCTCCAAGTACGACTTATATTTATGCACGTCATTTCGAAGTCCTTTAACAAGAGCCTCGTCCTGTTTACCATAAGTAATAACAACACTTTCAGCACAAATTGCCTTAATAATAAGGCGCAATTACTCTTGCATTAATAGGATATTATTATGTCTACAACTACTGGTACAGTTAAATGGTTTAACGAGTCAAAAGGCTTTGGTTTCATCGAGCAAGAAAACGGTCCTGACGTTTTCGCACACTTCTCTGCAATCACTGGTTCTGGTTTCAAGACTCTTGCTGAAGGCCAAAAAGTTGAGTTCACTGTAACTCAAGGTCAGAAAGGTCCTCAAGCTGAGAACATCGTAGCTCTTTAATTTTTAAAGACTAGCGAAAAAGGGTGAATACGATTCATCCTTTTTTTATGCCTAAAATTCACTGAAATACCACAAGTTATTCTAAGCGCTCACACCACGACACTCAGATCATTGCCCTCGAAATAACATCACAAACAGCTTAACCATAGTCAATATTTATGATTCTACTAAGGATTTGTTTTTCTCTAATTGGTCGAGGTTTTTGCTTAACGTGCTTTCTAACGAAATCAACTTTTTACGGATATTTTCAGTGTGCTCACGTTCGTATAAATCGATTATCATCTGCGTTGCAGCATTAAGGATGGGATGCAATTCGTCGGGTTCATATTTCATTTAAGTAATCCTCCGTTATTAATCGTGTCGCTAATAAACCTTGCAGCTTTCACGAAAACTATACCGGTAACACTTAATCAATAATTGATGTTTGATCTTAAATAAATTGTCTTAGACCAATATGTTATTGGTATAACAGGGCTGTTATAAATTAGCGCTATCAAGCCCAGTATATGACAAAACAACCAAGGTGACTACATTTTAAGCAGCGCAGCTACTCACCACGCACGGCAGGAGCGTTTAAGTAAAACGCCGACACTGGTCAAGATATCGGTGCATGTGCAGTAAACTGTATTTTAAACCGGATATAAATCAATCTCATACAGATGTATTCACCACGAGTTTACGTAATAAGGTTCGATACCTAAATTATAATGCACTTGCCCTGACTCGCCACGGCGATCATGACGAGTTTACAGCTTAACCAGCATTATGCTGCTAGCCTAGTTTTGCGACAAATTCAGTGGCAAGAACTTGCGAAATAAGGATAAGGAAGGTCGCGATGCCAAGTAATGTATGGCTTTGTGGATTGCTGGATATCGCTGGCAATAGCCATAAAAACACCCCTCCAAACAAGAAACCAACCAACCATAATAGGTCGTTGAGTGATTCCTGCGACAACGTGACGTCAGCACCCAAGCCAATGGTCGCCATAATAGTAATTAAACTTAACAACACGGCGCTAATGCCAACAAAGGGTAAAATTTTGTTGAACGCCTGCAATCTACTTTTCGCTTTAACTAACAGCAAATGGGCCAATACCGTGCCCGAGATAACCATGGGTAATATGGCAAAACCGTTGGGTTGTGAGCACAACACCCCAAGCGTAAATATAGTTAATGGGATTAATGAGAAATATATTGCCTTATCTGGAATAGAACGCTTACCAGGCAACTTACCCTGCCAAATACTTAATAACACGCCATAACCAGCACCGAGGCCACCAACAACTAAAATCCAACTGGCTATTTGTGATTCGATGCCCATCATTAAACCGACGCAGAGGATGGTCCAAATCGTAATTAATTCGCCTTGGAATCTACTGCGCTGACCGGGACACAACTCGCCCTTTTTTAACAACAGACAAATAATGACCAGCGCACACACTGGCATCAGTGACAATACTGGAAACACCATATTATAAAAATTATTTACGACCAATGTTCTTTTCCTTTAGCGAGATTTCGGCGCTGATTATAGCGGATGTAACACCACAATACAGGATATAGTTAGCGCAATTTAATATCTTATTGTGCTGAGCGGTGCCAAGTTGTACCGAGCATAAATTAGGGAGTACAACACGTTAGATAAAGCAATTTCGAGCGCTTGGCAGGGTTTATCAATGAAGTGTATTTATTGATTATATGCGTTGTTAAATGCCTTAATTGAAAAGCCATTTATTTGAGTATCACCAATTTTAAGGATCGGGACACTTCTTAATCTGAGTTTGGCAAACTCTTTACTTCCTGCGGGTGATTTTACATTCACTAATCTGTATTTGAGACCTTTACTGTCTAGGTAATTTTTAGCCTCATTACAGTGCGGGCAATTATTAGTGGTGAATAAGGTGATTTTTTTCATGAGTAATACAATAGCGTGTTTTTTAATCTCGCTATTGTATCATTGCATGATTGAGGATGGCAATCTTGGAGCGATAGGTGAAATACCCGAGCTACGTCCCCTGATTGACAAATAAACATGCCGATAGTGGTATTTTTAGGAACTAACACTTAACCAAAATCTATTAACAGGCTACAATTCGTTTTTTTATTATTGAGTCACACTATGTCTATCCAATGGTTTCCGGGTCATATGCACAAAGCCCGCAGAGAAATGCACGAAATAATGGGTCAAATTGACGTTGTCATCGAGGTGGTTGATGCACGAATCCCTTATTCAAGCGAGAACCCATTTGCGAAGGAATTATGTGGTGACAAGCCATTAATTAAAGTACTTAATAAATGTGATTTAGCCGATCCCCTAACGGTTGAATTATGGCAACAGCACTTAGATCAACAGCAGGGAACGTCTTCACTGGCGATTACCACGACTGAAGCATCTCAAGTCAACAAGATTATGGACTTGTGCCGTAAACTAGTGCCACATCGTGATCAGCCAGGCAAAGATATTCGCGCCTTAATTATGGGCATTCCTAATGTCGGTAAGTCGACCATTATTAATATCTTGGCGGGTCGTGTTATTGCCAAGACTGGTAACGAGCCAGCGGTAACCAAACGCCAGCAACGAATTAACCTTAAAAACGGTATTGTGTTGTGTGATACACCGGGTATTTTATGGCCTAAAGTGCATAACGAGAACAGTGGTTACCGCCTAGCAATTACTGGCGCCATAAAAGACACGGCTTTTGAGTACGAAGACATTGCCTTTTATGCTGCCGAATATATGATGCAGCAATATCCTGAGTTATTAAGAACTCGTTACAAAATAGATCAGCTGCCTGAGGGTGACTGGGAGTTAATGGAAGCTATTGGCGCAAACCGCGGCTTTAAACGTGCTGGCGGACGCATTGATATGCACAAAACTTGTGAAGTATTGCTGCACGAATATCGCCAAGGCATCATTGGTCGTATTTGTCTTGAAACACCAGAAATGGCCGTGGCTGAAGAAATTATTGTTCAACAAAAATTAGCTGAAGATGCGCTAAAAAATATCGTTAAAAAGAAAAAACCAAAAAAGAAACGTCGTTAATCTGACAACATGAACGCTGAGTATATCACCTAGCCTATTTCACCTTGGCTAGGTTGATACGCTGTTGCAACAACTCAAATTGACTAGCATTTATTGCTATATCTTTGAGGGACTTCTTAAAAACAGGTCGTAAATATTTCTTTAAGTGTGGCAACACTTGATGGTTATCGATAGCTTTTAGACGACAGAAAATAGCCAAACTGTACACCATTTCCTCTTCGCTCAACCCTGTTCTTCGATTTGCATTGCTTTGATAACAACTGCCACACCCTCCCCTAAATTGGTAAGAGGTATTGGCTAACATCACCCCAAAACCTAATAAAGTGCCGAGCAGTTCTGTTAAGGCAATAAACTCCGAGTCATCACACGTTATTTCACTATAGGTTAACAACAAACTGCTCAGCTGCTGACTTAATGTCGCGACTAAGGTTTCAGCTTTTGGGTATTGAGTAATATCGAGGGCGATTTCAATCCGATTGCTACTACTAAAATCGTTAATAACCTGCGCAGATTCTCCGTGATAGCCTTGTGAGAAACTTAACCGCGGCAATGGCGTTGCCACATGATGTTGCTTGAGATCTATCGGCCACTGTGCCATTCCTGCGTATTGGGTCAGTTGCTGCAATGTTGATTGCGCGAGTTGCTCGGGGTTATTAGCGTGGCTAGGAAAATATTTAGCCGTCGGTAACACCAGCTGCGCTTCGCTCATAAAATGGCGAGGCCCAAGATGGTCAATCAGTAATTGAAATCGATCAAAAATCCACTCTCGTGACGAGCTTGAAATAATCGGGGCTGGTTTAAAAAAAGAAAACATCATGATAACCATTAACATTATTGATTGCGTAAATTAACCTAGCCTGTTTTAAATTACAACTTATGTGGCGACCCTGCGGTGCGATAAAATGTAATCAATAGGTTCTGGCTTGCCCAATCCGTACCCTTGGCCATAATCGATGCCTATTTCAATTAGACGCTGCTTAATTTGGTCATTTTCTACAAATTCAGCGACTGTCTTCATACCAATAACATGACCAACATCATTGATTGAACGCACCATGGCTTCGTCAATGGGATCATTAAGAATATTTTTGACAAACATGCCATCAATTTTCAAAATATCAACATGAAGATTTTTAAGGTACGCGAACGAAGACAAACCACTGCCAAAATCATCGAGTAAAAATTTACAGCCATACCCACGTAAAGTATCGATAAAATACTGGGCATAATCTAGATTGGCAATCGCCGCTGTTTCAGTAATTTCAAACGCGAGTTTTTTCGGATTGATGGTACTTAGTGTTAGCACCTTTTGAAGATGTGCTAACAGCACCTCATTACACAAAGTTTGGCCTGAAAGATTAATCGATATATGGTCAATATGGTCAATTTCGTCGGCGTGGGCATCAAGCCAGTCTAAGGTATGGCCAATAACCCATTCATCTATCCGGTGGGACAAATTATACCGTTCTGCTGGCGGTAAAAAAACACCCGGGGCAATCAGTTTACCCGATGCTTGTTTTAACCTAACTAAGACTTCAAAACTGATTTTTTCATCGGTTAAAATAGGCACAATAGGTTGAGCGTATAACACGAACCGGTTGTGCTCAAGTGCGTCATTTATTTGGGTGACCCAGTACGTATCACCTTTGCGCTGCACTAACATTTGGTCGTCTGCATGATACACATGATACCGATTACGACCAGCGTCTTTAGCCGCGTAACATGCGCTATCAGCTTGAATGATAATGTCAGCAGAATTAGTCGTTTGCGCGGTAATGGCCGTAATGCCAATACTGACACCAAGCGTGAAAACATGTTGTTCCCAACGGAATCGGAATTTCTTAACAAACTCAATTAGTTCCTGCGCAAAGGCCGTAGCTTGGCTGATACTTTTATAACGTAAAATAATAGCAAATTCATCGCCACCAATTCGCGCAAGCGTATCATCACAACTCAATAGCGTTAACAGACGGGTACTTATCTGGCGCAATAGCTCGTCACCTACGGCATGGCCACAGGTATCGTTAACAATCTTAAATTGATCTAAATCGAGAAAAAACAACACATGCTGATGGCTGGCTAATTTGGCCGACTCAACCAAACTCGTTAATATTCGTTCGAATTCTTGACGATTGATCATGCCGGTTAATAAATCGTGCGAAGCTTGATAAGTTACTTGTTGACTGATGGTATGAACCTCAGTGATATCTTCTTGCGTTATAACGAAATGACTGATGCTTGCGCTGTGGTCAACAATAGGTGATAGCTTTTCTTTAAACCAATACAATTCACCGCTTTTTCGCTGGTTAACTCGCTCACCCTGCCAGGTTGATGCCCGCGACAACCGCTGCTTGATCAAGCCAAGCATTTGTGAATTTTCTTGATTGCAACAAAGAGTCAAATAAGACTGGCCGATAGCCTCGGTTGCGGCATAACCCGATATTTCACTGAATTTTTTATTAACGTATTCAATCGTCCCTTGGCCATCAGTAATAATAATGGTATTGGGACTGGCGTAGGCCGCCAACGTAAACTGACGCAGTAAACTGTTGCTTTGAAGTAAATGGTGCTGTTGAGTCACTGCAGCACTGACATCGGTAATTTGGATAACAGCGAGTTGCTGGCCGTCAATGACGACAGGAGTAACATGACATTGATGTTCAAATAATTGCGAATGGTCCCGATTTTTTATAAACAGTCGAAAAATAGTCGGTTGCTTCGAGTAAGGCAAGGTCGTAGTACGCCCCTCAATAATCGCCTGTTCTATGGCTTGGGATAATTCAGTTGGCATACTGAAATTGACCAGCACATCGAGCTTGGCGTCAATGATTTGATGGCGCTGTAACGGTGATTTATCGAGTAGCCATTGATTCACCATCAGCACACAATGCTTAAGATCAACCACTAACACGCCACAATTGATACAATCGACCAAAACCTTGGCCAAAGTAGTTAAATTCCCCGACATAATACCCCAATATACATACATACTTGCCAACTTGGTAACAACACCAGCCGGCCTTACTTACAACAACTAAATTTTATACATACAGTTGAATATAACGTTCTAATTCCTTAATCAAACTGTTGACCGATGCCGTGGTCATTAATAATGAAATTTGGCCCTGAATTAACTTGTTTGGTAAAGAAAAAGTCATCGACAGACTTAATACCACCGGAGTTTCACCAAACTTCATCCGTTCAATACTCAGTACGTCGTGAATATTTCCGCATGCAAGAATGGGGACTTCACTCTCCAATTGGCAATCGAGCACATCGGCAATACAACCAAAACAAGCACTGAGAATAATATTGCCAACTTCCACTAATGTTTCTTGTTCTAACTCACTGAGTTCTGCGGTCTCAGCGCTTTGGCTATTTACATCGATATCTAAAATTCGCTTAACTAACTCTTGGCTAGATTTTCCGCGAAAGAACAAAAATGCACTGCCAGAAAAATCACCATAAAATTTCTGTTCAACGGCATCAATGTCCTGTTCTTTATTGGCACCGAACAATCGCATCGCATTTTCGTAAGTCATACTATCGAGATGGGGGACAGTTAAAATAATTTCATCATTTAACATATCACTCAAGCTACTTGCCGCTTTACCCATTCCAATATTAAATAACTCACTGAGAGTATCGCGATAATCTTCAGGCACAATTTGTTGTTCCATGACTAAGCCTCCACAGCAAAAAAATCGAGAATGACGTCTTGATCGATAGGTTTGCAATAAAAAGAAGCACCAAGCGCTTCGAATTTTTGTTTGACTGCTTTTTGAATATTGGCTGTGAAAACCGCGATATGAGCCTCTGTTTGCAGCTCATTTAAGATAGGGTAAACGTCATAACCAGATAGGCCTGGCATGTTATAATCTAAGGTAATGAAATCGAATTGATTTTGTTGTGCTTGTTCAATAGCACTGGTGGCGTCAACCGCTTCTGTGACGATCCAATCAGTAAAGTTTTCTTCGATTATTTTTGAAATAATCATCCGAGTTAACTTACTGTCATCAACAATTAGTACCCGCTTACACGAATCCATAAACTACTCCCTGTTAAATAGATTCAAAAAATTATTGCATTAGAAATACATTAATCGCAACACCCTAATCCATTTGGGTGAATCTTAATTACTATATTAACCAGAATTTATTACATTTCACAACAATATTAGTTGAAATCACCAAGAATAATTTGCTTAAATAGATATAAGTAAAACTCATCTGTTGAAGGAACAACTAATGCAAACCAATAATGAAAATCAAAGTGCAAATACTATGGAATGGATGCAGTCTGGCGCCTGCCAATTTTTATCATTTTTTCTCAATGATGAAGAGTACGGAGTAAACATCCTTCAAGTCAATGAGATCAGAGAGTGGACACCGATTACCACGCTGCCTGAAACACCTAGTTTTATTAAAGGAGTCATTAACCTGCGTGGCCATATTGTGCCGATCATCGACTTACGTGAGCGCTTTTCGCTTGAACAGGTTGAATACGGCCCAACCACAGTGGTTATTGTACTCAATATTAATCATAACGACAGTGAGACGGTGATGGGCATTGTTGTCGACGCCGTTTCAGATACCCATACCGTCAATCAGGCAGACATTAAACCCAGCCCCGATTGCGCTGGCAGCATCAACGTTAAGTATATGCAAGGCTTAGTTGAGATAGACCAACGCTTAGTATTGCTGTTAGATATTGACCGCCTGTTAACTGACCACCAATTTAATCAGCTTGAGCATATCGCATAATAGCCAGCAGCCGTAAACCCATTGCGACTTGTACTGACTTCCTGATGCTAATAGCATCAGGATTATGCCTTAGTGTGTAGCTCTGAGGCTGTACTAGCAATAGCTGCTCGGTAATTGCTCTAATAGCTTACATCCATCGAAAAACATGCTGCTTAAGCTTACGTTATCAAACTCCAATACTTTCAATTTGTGATGTTCCAGCTACTGGGTGACATAACCTATGCGATTGCCATATCCCACGGCTTCTAAGCTCAATTAAACACCTAGGGTATATAAGACGAAGACAAATACAAAGACCCCAACCATGATCAATGATTAGGGCCGCTCTATCGACAAAACTGTTCGTTGCTAGTTAGACCAAATGAAAGTCGCTTTAACCAAACTACCATTTTCAAGATAAACCAAATCTTGGCAGATTTGACGAACCAACTTAATGCCACGCCCACTAAATTGATTGGTTGGTAACGTATTTTCTACGGAATCGTCATCGGGTATCTCAATCCAGGGGGAAAACTCAAAGCCAGACCCAGAATCTAAAATTGAAATTGACAGTATCCCACCATTTTCAATTTTTTCGTGATGTAGTCTAATTTTAACAAAACAACTATTGGTCAAATGTTCAAGTCGTTGCTCTTTTTCTTCAAAATATTGTGCAAACCCCTGCGGAGAACTCTTAATTTCTGAGCTTAATTTGAGCACCCCATGATCCAGTGCATTGACATACAATTCAGTCAACACGGTATATAAACTATGCCAATGATCGCCTGGTGCCTCAATTTCATGCAATTGATTCATGATCAATGGAATGGGGTTAACCGAGGCTAACTTATGACCAACTAAGGAAAACTGCCAATCCCATTGCTCATCCGAACCAGATATACCATTAAGCATCTGGTTCGTCAGGATATCATCTTGAAGATGACTTTTATCAACTTGGGTCGGTACCAAAAATTCATTATATAAACTAATGTCACAATTAATATCGACTAAGGATATATCATCGTCTTGCGGTAAATCTTCACAAAAAACCTCAAGCGCAGCAATAATATGGCCCTGAACATCGTTATCGGCAAACCCCTGGCGAGTCGCGTCGAGCAATCTTTGCTCGCCGAAAAATTCCCCGGCTCTGTTTCTGGCCTCAACAATGCCATCACTATACATAATGATCCGATCATGAGTGCCTAACGGAATCGTTTCTGGCTTTTTTTCAAAAAGTAAATTAACGGCAATGCCTAACGGCGGATGAAACGAAGGGATCCGATGTTTTAATTCGCCTGTTTGGGCGTCAAAAACAAAGATGTCTTCCATGCCAGCATTCCAGATATGCGCTAATTGCTCCGCAATCGAGAATGACACCATAGATATCGCCAAAAACATATGTGTAGGCAATAATCGATGCATTTTTCGGTTCACTTGCTTAATGATATCAAGCGTACCGTACCCTTTGTCTGTCATCGCCCTAAATGTGTCTGATAACGGGATAGCACCAATCGCCGAACTTAAGCCATGACCGGTAAAATCACCCAGCATCACATTAATGTCACCATTGGGACACAACGCTGTTAATTGAACATCACCACTAAATGTTTCAGCGGAACGTTTAAAGATTTTAATTTGATCTTCAGCAACATTGCCCTTTTCGACCACTTCACTAAACAATTGCTCAGCGAGTTCTTCATCGCTTTGTTGCTGATTTTTTAAGGTACACAATTTATGATATAAATCACCAATGCGAAACATGGCGTAAATTCGTGCCCTAAAAATGGTCATAGAAAAGGGTTTAAAAACAATATCGTCAGCGCCCGCCTGAATACATTTAGTGATGCTTTCGTCATTAAGATAACCAGAAATAATGATAATCGGTACTAAACGGTCACTCGACAATGCTTTAAGTTGCCGGCACACATCGAGCACCCCCATACCTTGCAGCTTATAATCAAGCAATACCAGGTCAGGGGTTTGTTGGTAATATTTAACCATGCCTTGCATGCCATCACTCGCGACCACGGCTTTAAAGCCTTCGGAACGAATAATTTCGGCAAGGCGACTGTGAAAGTCAGGATTATTCCCGACTATCAACACCGTTTTATCACGAGAATCAGTTAACAGCATCGACACTGAACTATCTCACTATTTCAATTAAGTGCTGGAATTGAGCAATTTCAAGGACTTTATTGATCGCGTCGTTCGGCTTTTCAATCACTATTTTACCTTTGATTTGATCCGCATGTTCCTTGAGCAGCAATAACATGCCTAAGGCCGATGAGTCCATATAATTTGCTTTACTTAAATTAAGACGAAACAAGGTGCCCGAGTTGGTACAATCGCAATAACTATCTCGAAAAACTTTGTATTGAGAAAAATCGAAACGATCTGTTACCGAAATAAGAATATCTTTATCGTCCTGTGATTTTGAGCTTACAATAGCCATAATTACTTCCTTTTCTTAATTAAAATAATTCTACTTCACCTTCTTCCATATCTTCTTGCGACACAGTTCGGTGTTCTTTTATTTGTGCAGCTTCGGCCCTAACAGCCCCACAAATCTTTCGGATGTGCTCAACCTGAGACTCAATCGGCTCAGCGTTTTGGGTCAACGTCTGCAATTCAATACTAATTTGATTAAATTTATCGATATTGCCACTAACCGACTGCAACGCTTGAGTCGTAATATCTTCAAACTGTAATGAGCGAACGGCGTTAGCGACTGAAGCATCCATTTCATCACCAATGCTACTTAATGCCTCAATCGTTTCTTTCATATGATCATTAATTTCGCCAACTGTGGTCGACATATCACTGATCTTAGACTTTGCTTCAAGTGTTTTGGTCATATCTGAAGAAGCCATTTCTTCGACCGAGCTGCGTAAAATATCGATCGTTTCCTTAGAGCCATCAATCGCAGTGCGAATTTGATTATTTAACGTTGAAGATGAGAAAGATAAATTTCTGACTTCATCGGCGACCACAGCAAAGCCGCGGCCCACTTCACCAGCACGTGCTGCTTCAATACTGGCATTAAGGGCTAATAAGTTAGTTCTGCTTGCTAAGCCTTCGACATTCTCAAGCAAATTAAAGATGCTATCGAGCTGAACCACCATATCATCGATATAATTTAAGGTGGTCAAACTTTGCTTAGAAGTATTAATCACTACAGCAACAAATTCTTCAAGTAGTAGTGAGGTATCGTTGACGAAGTCTTGCATATTAACGTTGTCATCGGAGCTATCTGCCGCTCCAGGACTATTTTTAACTAATTCGTTAAGTAATATATGCTGACGATCGGTTAGCGATTTCATGTCATGAAAAGAGTCGGTCATGCCGCCAACCGCCCCCTGGACTAAACTGGTGGCTCGGTTAACTTCTTGATCAATAATTTCGCGTTCAAATGCAAAGGTCAGTTCAAGTTCTTTATAAATTTCTGATAAGGCGGTATTAATCGCGCTAGCTGACAAGTGGTCGCTGTGGTTCGTTTTTGGAGTGAGTTGTACGGCTTTTGCATTAGAGGTATCAACCGAATTAAGCCCAAACTTGAGTTGGCAGAATAACATAACGACCACTACTGCTTGTGCCAGCATCGACCATACAATAGGCAGTTGTGATATTTGAAAAATAACTGACAGGACACTAGCTATCACTGCAACAATAATAAGTTTAGGCTTTGGCACTGTCATTTCTACTCCTTGAGGTGCGGGTCAATCCTTGACTAATTCTATTAAGCAGGGTTTCTGCGACATTATCAAGCGAACTCTGTTGGCAATGTGCATTTATTTCAAACGCTTTACCTGGCATGCCCCAAATTAAACTCGATTGTTTATCCTGAATTAAGCTGTAATGACCATTTTGCTTAAGCATTAGCATTCCCTTAGCGCCATCGGCCCCCATGCCCGTCAACAGCACCGAGTAAACTTTAATGCCCGCTATCCGGCTTAGCGATTCGAACATGACATCAACCGAAGGTTTATGCCGATTAACCGGCTCACTATTATCGAGGTAACACACGAGTTTACCCTCTCGTTGTTTAACTTGAAGGTGTTGACCGCCACGGGCGATATAAACATTACCCTGGAGTATTTCTTGGCCATGCTGTGCCTCATGAACAGTCATTTTGCACCGACCATTAAGCCGCTTAGCAAAACGACGACTAAAATTTTCCGGTATGTGTTGGGTAATAACAACCGCTGGCGAGTTAGCCGGCATTTTGACCAAAACATGGCGCAATGCTTCGGTGCCGCCGGTCGATGCTCCCATTGCAATGATTACGTCGCGACTTTGCGACGCATCAATATTAATATTTACTTCTTTATCTGAGGTAACACTTCCGGCTTTAACATTGACTTGAGACGCAAACTTAATTTTTTTCACCAAGGCGTTATTAAATGCCGACAAATTACCCATTAATGTTTCTGATTTTGGTTTGGCAATAAAATCTACCGCGCCAATTTCTAGGGCTTGCAAGGTGGTATCGGCTCCTTTTTCAGTCAGCGTCGACAACATTACCACCGGCATAGGCCTTAATCTCATAATGTTTTTAAGGAAAGTAATGCCGTCCATGTCTGGCATCTCAACATCAAGTGTTAACACATCAGGTTTGAGTTCTTTGATCATATCGCGGGCTTCAAATGGCCCATTAGCCGCGCCGACTACCTCTATTTCAGGATATTGAAATAAAACTTCGGTTAAGATTTGTCGCACTAGCTTTGAGTCATCAACTATCAATACTTTAATTGCCATAATCCGACTTTCCTTAGTCAAATAGTTCAACATCATCAGAATATGTTTGATGTTTACGTTGCTGTTCTTTTACTTCAAGCGCGTGATAACGATCGTTGCGCTTATCTTGAAGTTTGTGTACTAACAAACGCCCTGTGGTAACGTTATACAACATCTTACGCGGCTGAGTGCCACCGAGAGCTTCACTCCTAATTTAATAACCTTCGGTGGCGATAAATTTTTTGATAAATTCAATGTTGCGCTGGCCAATATCGATGCCTGCCCCCATCATGTTGCCGCCGCCGGTTAGCTTAAACTCAAAATTGTTCGGATCACCGCCATGTTTAATGATCGAGTTAATTAATTGCTCCATCGCAAAAACCCCATAACGATTTGAAGCCGATAGAATATCGCAATCGGTATCGGGTAAAATAAAATGATTAATTCCACCGACGCCTGCTTTTGGATCGCGTATACAGGTACTAACACAAGAACCAAGCACCGTTGAAATCATTTCATTTTGATTGCTGACATAAAAATCTCCTGCAACAATTTTCACCCCAAAAAGTTGCTGCTGGGGCATCCAAAAGCGCCTGACGTGTTCAAATTCAGGGTATTTTGGCATCTCTAATGCTTTAATTCGGTTTTGGCTAAGTCCCATTTACTGCTCCCTACTTGATCTTTTGGTACATTGTTCGCCCAAGCAATTTAAAATTTTTCATGTCTCTTGCCGGCGATTCAGAATGTCCAATGCACAATAAGCCACCTGGTTTTAACTGCTTTTCCATCCGGTCAAATAGTATATTTTGAGTTTTTTTATCAAAATAAATCATTACATTACGACAGAATATAATATCTAACTGGGCGTCAATCGGCCAATCTTCCATTAAATTACAATAGCTAAATCTCATCCATTTACGGATTTGTGGTTTAATTAACGCCTGATCGCGATTGTCACCAGTGCCGCGTAAAAAGCCCAGTTTTTTACGCGCGGTTGACAAGCCTTCAATGCGATCCAGCGCATAAATTGCCGCTTTAGCCGTGGCCAAAACCTCAGTATCAATATCTGTCGCTAATATCTCGACATCCCAATTTGATAAATTAAGCCCCGACTCAAGCAAGCTTATGCCAATACTGTATGGCTCTTCACCGACCGAGCACGCAGAAGACCAGATCCTTAATTTGTCTTGCCCCTCTTTCGCCAACGCAGGTAAATATGTTTCACTAATGTATTCAAAGTGATGCGCTTCACGATAAAACGAGGTCAAATTTGTAGTCATCGCATTAACAAAATTATTAAACTCTTGTTTCTGCGTGTCCAAGATCTCAAAATATTGGGTGAAGCTATTAATCCCTAGTGAACGTATTCTGCGGACTAAGCGGTTATAGACTAAATCAACTTTATGATCAGCGAGCGAAATACCAGCGTACTTATAAATACGCTGTTGCACTTGCTTAAAGTCAGCGTGAGTAAAATCGAACTCACGCGTCTTAGTTGAAGAGGCTAGTGGTCTAGCCTCTGCTTTCGTTATCGACATTAACTAACCCTCAGTTAAAACTCTTCCCATTCCATTTCGGCTTTAACCGCTGGTGCTTTCGACTTAGCTTTCGCAGTAGGACGATTGCTTGCCCGGCGCTTATTAGGCGCACGAGATGACGCGGCAGGGGTTAGCACGCTATGACTTTATGAAGAGAAAAAACCAACCAATTGACGTAAGGTCACCGCTTGCTCTTCCATGCTTTCAGAGGCGGCGGCAACTTCTTCAACTAACGCGGCGTTCTGCTGTGTTCCTTCATCCATATCCGTAATCGCGACATTAACTTGATCGATGCCAGTTGCTTGTTCTTTGCTGGCTAGAGCAATTTCACCAACGATTGATGATACTTCATGGATTGCACCCACTATTTCAGTAAGCGCTCGTCCAGACTCATCAACATAACGCCCGCCTTCTTCAACCTTGGAGACACTGTCACTAATCAAGCCTTTGATTTCTTTAGCGGCGCCGGCACTTCGTTGCGCCAGGTTACGTACTTCGGCTGCCACGACAGCAAAGCCACGCCCTTGTTCACCAGCTCGCGCTGCTTCAACGGCGGCATTTAACGCTAATAGATTCGTTTGGAATGCAATTTCGTCGATTACCCCGATAATTTCCGATATTTGCGTGCTTGATTTGCTAATTTCACTCATAGAATGCACAACTTTTGCAGATATTTCGCCACCTTGTTCGGCTAATACCTTGGCATTTTCAGCCAGCTTATTGGCTTGCTGGGCATTATCGGCATTTTGACGTACCGTTGCGGTCATTTCTTCCATGCTGGCGGCGGTTTCTTCCAAACTCGCGGCCTGAGATTCAGTTCGCGTGCTTAATGTACCGTTACCTTTAGATATTTCTTCCGCGCCTGAGGCAATCGATCCACTGGCATTACGTATTTCACCAACAATTTCATCGAGCTTAACCATGGCGGCTTGCAATGAGTCATCAAGTTCGGTGAATTCCCCTTCGAAATCCCCTTCCATGCGAGCACTTAAGTCGCCTTCGGCCAACGAACTTACAACGCGTTTAACTTCGCTAATCGGTTCAACTATCGCATCTAGCATTTCATTCATGCCCCCTGCAATTTTACCAATAAAGCCATCGTATTTAGTCGCATCAAGTCGGGTACTTAACACGCCACGTGAGGCATCACGGATCATTGTTTCAACTTCAGCCTCTGCCGCTAACTGTTGGGTAATATCAGCCCATTCAACCACACTGCCTAAACGGTTACCTTGTTCGTCAACCACGGGTGATGCAATTAATGAGAAATCACGTGGACCGATCTTAATTTCTGCCTTAAAGGTTGCTTTGAGACCTTCTAACATCCGGCGCTGGTGAGATGGGTCAACATGGAAACCGTCAATCGAGGTACCAATTAAATTACGAGCATCAAAGTTAGGCAAATCTTGGCGAATATCTTCTTCAGCGTTAATCAACATATCAACAACAGCATCATTACAGTAAATAATATTGCAGTTGTTATCTGCCATCATCACGTTAGAAGTAACTCGGTCAAGCGCCACTTTAATTCGATCAGCATTTTGGGCCAATTCTTTGGCATTGTTGACTTCAAAACCAAGTGAAATCTGAATCGATTTAACTTTGCGCATCAATTCGCCCATTTCACCCTTTTGCTCGACCGGTATTGTTGAGGCGTAGTTACCTTGCGCCAGTAGTTCTAATTCTTTCATCGCTTGGTTAAGTGGTAGTATGACTTGCTTTTTGATAATTCTAACCGTGCCATACGCCAAAATCATGAAACCAATGATCGGACCCAATGAAGAGTAAACAGAGTCGAGCGGTGAAGCGAGCACGCTTACTTTAATACCTAACGCAACGGTAGCACTTGCGACGGCCCATTTAGTGATGCTTGAAAGTAAGGTTTTTTCTTTAAGTTTGGTCGGTGATACAATGCTAGCCTCACCGCGGTTAAGCTGCGCGTATAAACGCTCGGCATCGGCTACTTCCATATCACTTGGTTCGGTCCGCACCGACATGTATTCGACCACGCGGCCATCTTTGACCAGGGGTGTTACATTGGCCTTAACCCAGTAATAATCACCATTTTTACAACGGTTTTTAACCAATTTCACCCAAGGACGACCCATTTCTAAGGTCTGCCACAAATCCTTAAAGGCGGCTTCAGGCATGTCTGGGTGTCGTACTATGTTATGGTTTTCACCAACTAACTCTTGTTCACTAAAACCACTAATATCAATAAAACCCTGGTTTACATAAGTAATCCTTCCTTGCAGATCTGTTTTGGTCACTAAGTTCTGATCCGACTGCAGACGAACCCGACGATCTGTTACTGGCATGTTTGTTCTCATTCTTGTTCTCCCTGAACCTTATGCTATCTGAGTGAAAAACTAACTGAATTAGACTGCTGCAAGACCTAGCTCTCCTGAACTAAGTAGCTCATCAACATCAAGTAAAATAACCATTTTATTATCTAGCGTTGTTAAACCGGTAATAAACTCATCGTCTATCACGCTGCTGCCTGTAGGGGCAGATCTGACTTTATCCATATCAACATCATAAGTTTCGGCAACGGCATCAACCAATAAGCCCATCGAGCGGTTGCGACCACCCGTTTCTATGGTCAATACAATCACAATACGGTTGACCAATTTTTCATCATTGGGCAAATTAAATCGGGTCCGCAAATTAATAATCGGAATGATGTTGCCGCGTAAATTCAATATACCTTCAATATATTGTGGGCTGTTCGGGACAAACGTCGATGAGGTCCAATCCCGAATTTCTTGAACTTTCAAAATGTCTGATGCATATTCTTCACCAGCCAAAATAAACGACAAATATTGACGACTATTAACATGCTCATTGTCATTCATCGCGGCTGAATTTACCGGTGTAATACTCATGCAAACTCCTCAATCTGTTGGCGATTAACCTTCAACTGTTTGGCTTTTGACTGCTTTAACGACGCGAGGCCTTTAATATCAACAATCAACGCAACATTGCCATCACCCAGAATTGTCGCGCCAGAAATACCTTCCACCGCCATATAATTAGCTTCTAAGCTCTTAAGCACAACTTGCTGTTGACTAAGTAAGTCATCGACGATTAATGCAAATTTACTGCCACCATTTTCAACAATAATCACCATGCCTTCGTCTTGTTCGCTGGGTTTATGCGGAATATCAAACAGGACACGCACGTTATACAGTGGAATATATTCTTCACGAAACAAATACAAACTCTCACGTCCGCCAATGGCTTTTAATGCATCGGGTGAGATCTGAACGGATTCGACAATCGCAATCAACGGCACAATATACGTCTCATTCGCTATGCGAACCAATTGACCATCAAGAATAGCTAAGGTTAACGGCAAGCAAACACTAAACACCGATCCTTTACCTGGCGTTGATATTAATGACACATGGCCGCCAAGCGATTCAATATTTCGCCGGACTACATCCATGCCCACGCCACGACCCGATAAATCGCTGACTTCATCAGCCGTTGAAAAGCCAGGTGCAAAAACCAGATGATTTATTTCATCATCGGTTAAGTTTTGGTCGCTGGTTACTAAGCCTTTTTCAAGGGCTTTTTCAAGAATTTTTTTGGTATTCAGTCCGCGACCGTCATCGCTAATATCAATCACGATGTAACCGCCTTGATGATAAGCATTAAGATGAACTGTACCGGTTTCCCCCTTTCCTGCAGCCAGACGTTCTGCGGGTGTTTCTAACCCATGGTCGAGTGAGTTTCTCACTAAATGAACCAGTGGGTCGCCAATTTTCTCCATCACGGTTTTATCGAGTTCGGTTTGCTCACCCGATAATTTCAGTTCAACTTTTTTACCGAGTTTAGAGCTGACATCGTAGACCATTCGCGGAAAACGATTAAACACAAAGCTAATAGGCAGCATCCTGATCCGCATTACGTCTTCTTGCAAATCACGGGTATTGCTTTCTAACTGACCTAAACCTTCGCGTAATTTATCAACCAAGTCACCACCGTCAGCGGCAAGTTCCTCGCCTACTTGCTGTAACATCGCTTGGGTAATAACTAATTCGCCAACCCGATTAATTAGGGCGTCAACTTTGTCAATGCCAACCCGAATTGAGCCGCCAGCATCGGCGGTAACCGCTTTCTTGCTGCTCGATTTATTTTTTTCACCTGCAGGATTGGCGGCTGGCGTACTATTTTCAGTAACGGCGACTGACTCGACTTCTTCCGTCTCCTGGTCTTGCGCTGAGTCAGGATCAACATTTTCAATCGCACTCGCTAATGTGATGCTTAATTCACACTCATCTTCAACCCACTCAAAAATTTCGCTGATGTCTTCTTTAGGACACCCAGAGATCAACGTTAACTGCCATTTTAAATAACATTCTTCGGGATGTAGCTCTGGTAACGGCGGCAGATCATTGGTATCAACCTGCAAGGTTACACTGCCAAGCTCAGCCAAGGCGTTAAAAATATGAACGGGATCGTTGCCAGTCTGCAACATTTCATGCTTAGGCTTAAAACTAATATTCCACTGCTGCTCGCTACCCCCTGTGACTTCATCAGCAACATCATCGGGCACATCTTGTTGTAACTGGGCAACTGGCGTATTAGCCTGCGGTGGCGTATCACCATTTAATGCTTGGTCTAATCCTTGGTGAACTTCGTTTATCGAGGGATCTGTACAATCAACACCATCTCGAGATGATTCAATTAATAACTTAATACAGTCAACTGATTTAAGTAAGAGGTCAACATCGCTTTGACATACCTGTCTTCTACCATCACGCATTTCATCGAGTAACGTTTCTACCTCATGGGTAAAATCGGTAACTCGGTGAAAACCAAACGTACCAGCGCCGCCTTTAATCGAGTGCGCGGCACGGAAAATAGCGTGAATGGTATCATTATCTCCTTGCTCTAATGTGAGCAAGCTTGATTCCATTAGCTCCAACCCTTCGAAACTTTCTTCGAGAAAGGTTGGGATAAACTGCGATAGATCGATACTCATATAAGCTCTACCTTATAACACGTTTAATTGTCGCCAATAATTTATCCGGATTAAATGGTTTAACAAGCCAACCGGTCGCACCTGCTGACTTTCCCCTCATCTTCATATCGGATGAACTTTCGGTCGTTAACATTAATACCGGGGTAAATTTAAAAGCAGGAAGCTGTCTGAGCTCTTTACACAATTGAATGCCATCCATCTTCGGCATATTGACATCGGTAATCACTAGATCAAACTTTGCTTGTTTGGCTTTATTTAGCCCATCTAAACCATCAGATGCTTCTACAATTTCATATTTTTGTTGTTGCAACGTAAATGAAACCATGTTGCGTATTGATGCAGAATCATCTACTACTAGGATCTTGGCCATTAGATTCTCCTAATTACTGTTATGAATTGGTGGCAACAAACATATCTGACAAACCCAAGTGCTCGGCGCAGGTGGTAAGCTCGTCTGACGGGTTTTGCCAAGTAAGGGTATTTTTGTGGGTCGATGCTTCACGAACCAATGCGGCAAGAATTTGGATACCTGCAGTATCAATACGCTGGATTTCACTGGCGTCAATAATGATTTGTTGCTGGGGGGCTAAGTGGGTCAATTGAGCCACTAATGAGTGATGAAATTCTGTCACTGCGGAAATTTCAAGCTCAGTGGGAAGTGTTATTTTCAATGCATCCATGCAACGTCCTTAGTTTTTACACTTTAGGTTAGGTACCAATCATTGGTACTCGGTATAACAACCGATTTAATCTATATTAATAATGATAATGTCTGATAGTCAAGTAGATTTTTCAAGCCATTGCTCTCAATAAATAGCCGACTATTAATAATTTAGGGTGAGTGTAAGTCACAGGTTGGTCTGTGGATAAGACCAGCACTGAAGCTCGTGTAATTAATTAGCATGATAACCAAGACTAATACCAATCCGCATAGGATAGTGATCTTAATTTGCGCAGGGAAAACTCTTGAGGGCAAGGCGCTTAATTGACTAATAGCTTGCTATTAGGAGCAACACAGCATTCGTTAGTTTTAACCACCTCTTGTGCCGATTAGTATAATATCAGTAACCAAGCAGAACGTTACTGATATCGATGGTATTACTCCAGTCAAACGAGCTGCTGACAAGTCGTTTGACTAGATAAAAAGTATCGTTATTTGTTGGTTGCGGCCGCTCTTAAGATCAAATAACCGATAACTCCCGAGATGCCAGAGCCAACCAAAATGGCTAGTTTATCAGCAAACATAAATTGTAATGGATCACTAAAAGCTAACGAATTAACAAATAAACTCATGGTAAACCCGATGCCAGTCAGAACCGCGACCCCATAAAGTTGCGTAAAATTACTCGATTCTGGCAATTTAGCCAGCCCTAATTTTATCGCGATAAAGCTAAAACCAAAAACGCCAATTTGCTTGCCAATAAATAGTCCTGCAGCGATCCCTAGCGGTACCGGGGTCAAAATTTGTTCGGCAGAAATTGTTCTAAAATCGACGCCAGCATTAACAAAGGCAAACAATGGCAAGATAAAAAATGCGACCCAATAATGTAAGTCGTGCTCCATTGTTTTGAGCATTGATTTATCGGTGCCTTTCGTGGTTAAAGGGATAGTAAATGCCAACGCGACCCCAGCTAAGGTAGCATGAACGCCTGATTTAAGCACACTGACCCATAGTACAACGCCAACAAGAATATAAGCGGCTTTACGAGTAACGCCCAGTCGATTCATGATAACAAGAGCACTAAGCGCCGCCGCTGCCACGGTGATTGACATGGTGGACAATTCAGCAGTATAAAACAGCGCAATAATAACGATTGCGCCTAAATCATCGATAATAGCTAACGCCATTAAAAATATTTTTAGTGAGACCGGCACACGTTTACCGAGCAGTGATAATACCCCTAAGGCAAAGGCGATATCGGTGGCGGTTGGAATAGCCCAGCCTTGGGTGCCAGCGCTGTCTAGTCCGACAAAATACAGATATACAACAGCAGGAACAACCATGCCGCCAACAGCAGCCACCCCAGGCAAGATAACTTGAGCAACCGACGACAAATGACCTTCGATCAGTTCTCGTTTAACTTCGAGCCCAATCAGCAAGAAGAAAACCGCCATTAGGCCATCGTTAATCCACAATAATAAAGGTTTGTCGATATGCAGCCCGCCAAATCGAATTTCAACGGGGGTATTGAGAAAGGCATCGTAAAATTCAGATAAGCCGGTATTTTTAAGCAGCAAGGCGATAAAGGTGACAAAAATTAGCACCAGCCCAGCGGAGGATTCTTTCTTAATAAACTCTTCGACAGCGGTCATGGTTTATTTCCATTATGATAAAAGTTATCAGTTTAGGTAATAAACCATGGAATGTCGACATAATATGTCAACATTTGTGCCATATTATGTCCAGTTGTGACTTAACGCTGAGCGAACTGTTTCATAAAGTTAACTAACGCTTCAACCCCTGCTAATGGCATTGCATTATAGATGCTAGCGCGCATGCCACCGACACTACGATGGCCTTTTAATGCCATTAATCCTGCCTGTTCAGCCTCGGCCAAAAATTGACTGTTTAAGCTGTCGTCTTTTAATAAGAAGGTCACGTTCATGCGTGAACGCTGAGTAGGCTCGACCTTGTTGTAGTAAAAATCACTGTTATCGATGAAGTCGTATAACAGGTTTGATTTTTCAAGGTTGCGTTGCTCCATGGCCGGTACGCCGCCCTGCTCTTTCAACCATTTAAAGACCTCACCAGCCAAGTACCAAGCATAGGTTGGCGGGGTATTAAACATCGAATCGTTGTCAGCCATCAGCTGGTAGTCAAATATCGATGGAGTGTAAGCTTTGGCATGACCAATTAAGTCATCACGCACGATCACAATCGATAAACCAGAAGGGCCAATATTCTTTTGAGCGCCGGCGTAAATCAAACCATATTTAGAAACATCAATCACCCGAGACAAAATAGTCGATGACAAATCAGCCACTAAAGGTGCGTCAACCACGGGTTCGTCAAACATTTCGATACCATCGACCGTTTCATTGGGGCAATAGTGAAAATAGGCGGCGTCGCTTGATAACTGCCACTGACTTTGCGGCGCTACGCCATTAAGTTCGTTGGTCGTTACGGGCTGGGCAACAACGTTAACTTCGCCGTATTTTTTAGCTTCAGTGACTGCCGCTTTCGACCACGAGCCCGTGATTAAATAATCGGCTTTACCGGTAGCACCCATCAAGTTAAGCGGAACAGCGGCAAACTGACCGCGGCCACCGCCATGACTAAATAATACCTTGTAATTATCGGGGATATTCATTAGATCACGAAGGTTTTGCTCAGCCTCTTTCGCCACTTGCATAAAATGCTTGTCGCGGTGGCTAAATTCCATCACCGAAATGCCGTGCCCTTGCCAATCAACCAACTCTTGCTGAGCTTTTTTCATTACTGCTGGCGGCAACATCGCCGGTCCAGCACAAAAATTATAAACCGTTTTCATCGTTAACTGCTCTCTGTCAAATATTGAAAATTTTTACTGTTATACCAATTCAAGTTAGCTGTGGTAGTCAATCAAATTACTATTAGACCTAAGTTTACCTTTCGCTAGCACAAACAAAAAGAGCGCCTAACGGCGCTCTTTTATTGGCTACTAATCCTCGGTCGGAGGCTCAGTGGCTTGCGGTTCTTCACCCGCGACATCAACATCGGTATCGACCGTGTCAGTATCTCCTTCGGGTGCTTCACCGTCGGTTGCTTGTGGCAACTCAGGCTCATCCATTTCATCAATCCGTTGCAGCGCGACAACTTTCTCGCCTTCTACGGTTCTGATTAATGTTACGCCTTGGGTATTACGACCAACCGTTGATACTTCGCTCACTCGCGTTCGCACTAAAGTACCACGATTAGAAATCATCATGATTTCGTCGTTTTCATCGACTTGAACAGCGCCGATAACCAAACCATTACGTTCGCTGACCTTGATTGATACCACACCTTTAGTCGCACGACTCTTGGCTGGGTAGTCTTCTAGCACTGTCCGCTTACCGTAACCATTTTCAGTTACCGTTAAGATAGGGCCTTCACCATGAGGAACAATCAACGACACCACTTTTTGGCCTTCGTCTAACTTCATGCCACGAACACCCGTCGCAGTACGACCAAGCTCTCTAAATTGCGATTCAGAACAACGAACCACTTTACCTTCGTCAGAGAACAGCATTACTTCGCTGCCTGGGTGAGCAGGTTTCGCTTCAACGCCGGCAATTGCTTCAGTCGTCTCGGTAGCAGCAACGGCTTCAACAGCCTCAGTTGCTTCTAATGGGCCATGCGTTAGCGCCACACCGATTAGCTCGTCATCATCACGTAAGTTAACTGCAATAATACCGTTAGCACGAGGACGTGAGTAAGCACTAAGCACGGTCTTTTTAACCGTACCAGCGGCTGTCGCCATTAATATGCATTTATCGTCTGAGTATTCACGTACTGGCAAGATTGCCGTAATACGCTCGTCTTTCTCAAGTGATAACAAGTTAATAATTGGCTTGCCACGTGCTTGACGTGAAGCTAATGGTAACTGGAACACTTTAAGCCAGTACAACTTACCACGGTTTGAGAAACACAAAATGGTATCGTGAGTATTGGCTACCAGCAGACGTTCAATGAAATCTTCATCTTTCATCTTAGTCGCGGCTTTACCTTTACCACCACGGCGCTGTGCTTCGTATTCAGACAATGGCTGATACTTAACATAACCTTCGTGTGACAAGGTCACTACGACGTCTTCTTCGGTGATCAAGTCTTCAAGCGATAAGTCATGGCTTGAATTAGAAATCACGGTCCGACGTTCGTCACCAAACTCTTCAAGCATCTCGTTGAGTTCTTCTTCAATCACTTCCATCAGACGTTCTGGGCTGCCCAAAATGTGTAATAGTTCAGCAATAAAGTCTAACAGCTCTTGATACTCGGCAATAATTTTGTCGTGTTCTAGACCGGTTAATTTGTGCAAGCGTAAATCAAGAATAGCCTGAGCTTGAGTGTCTGTTAGGTAATATAAACCATCACGAATACCAAACTCTTCTTCTAACCACTCAGGACGAGCCGCTCCTTCACCAGATATCTCCAGCATTGGTGCAACATTGCCCAGTGCCCAGCCTTGTGCGACTAACGCAACTTTCGCTAACGCCGGGGTATTCGAATTACGAATAAGCGCAATAATTGGATCGATATTGGCTAATGCAATCGCTAATGACTCAAGAATATGGGCACGGTCACGGGCTTTGCGCAATTCAAACACGGTACGGCGTGTAACAACTTCGCGACGGTGACGAATAAAGCTATTTAACATTTCTTTAAGATTAAATAACTTAGGTCGACTGTCTTCCAGTGCCACCATGTTAATACCGAACGTTACCTGCATCTGAGTTTGGGCATATAAGTTGTTTAAAACAACCTCGCCAACTTCGCCACGCTTAATTTCGATAACCATGCGCATGCCGTCTTTATCAGACTCATCGCGCAGTGCACTAATACCTTCCAGTTTTTTGTCACGTACTAACTCAGCCATCTTTTCGATTAAGCGAGCTTTATTGACCTGATAAGGCAATTCATGAACGATGATGCTTTCTTTGCCGGTCTGGCTAACTTCGATGTCAGCAAGAGCACGAACTTTTATTTTGCCACGTCCAGTATGGTACGCTTCGACAATGCCTTTACGACCATTAATAATGCCGGCCGTTGGAAAATCAGGCCCTGGGATGTGTTCCATTAACTGGTCAATGGTAATTTCTGGGTTGGCCATCACAGCCAAACAGCCCGAGATTACTTCATTAATGTTATGCGGCGGGATATTTGTTGCCATACCGACAGCAATACCTGACGAACCATTAATCAATAAGTTCGGGACACGAGTAGGCATCACGACCGGAATTTGTTCGGTGCCATCATAGTTAGGTGCGAAATCGACGGTGTCTTTTTCTAAGTCAGCCAACAATGAATGGGCTATTTTTTTCATCCGGATTTCGGTATAACGCATCGCAGCTGCCGAGTCACCATCGACCGAACCAAAGTTACCTTGGCCATCAACTAGCGGATAACGCAGCGAAAAAGGCTGCGCCATACGTACGATCGTGTCATATACAGCAGTATCACCATGGGGGTGATACTTACCAATAACATCACCAACCACACGGGCTGATTTTTTGTATGGCTTGTTCCAGTAGTTTCCTAAAACATCCATCGCAAACAAAACACGACGATGCACGGGTTTAAGTCCATCTCTTACGTCAGGTAAGGCACGACCCACAATTACACTCATCGCGTAATCTAGATACGAAGTTTTAAGTTCGTCTTCGATATTTATCGGCGTTACACTATTGGCCAACTCAGTCATAAACAGCTATGGTCCCTGTGTCTATTAAAGTAGTACCTTGAACTCTTTTATGATTATCATTTTAATCAAGGTTCAAGGCGTAAAATAAGAGGCTAATTCTAGCATAGTTATTCATACTTGCTAGCCTTGAGCTGGCAAATATTTAACTCGTCTTATAAATGATGCGCAATCGCTGTTTTTATTATCATTAATTCACTAAATATCTTATTTGTGCAGGCCTAAACACGGGGTATAGCTTGCTTAAAAAAGCAGATATAAATATTGTGATTGTCCAAGTTTGGACCGTATAATGACGTTTTTGACGCCTTAAGAAGTATAAGTTATGCAAAGCAATGACAATGTTGATCACCAAGAGATAGAAAAATTTTCCGCATTAGCGCAAACTTGGTGGGATCTTACCGGCGAATCTAAGCCACTGCACTTAATGAATCCAACTCGCTTAAACTACATCAGCCAAGGCAGTGATGGCCTGTTTGGCAAAGAGATTGTTGATGTCGGTTGTGGTGGTGGTATTTTATCTGAATCGATGGCGAAACTTGGCGCCAATGTGCTGGGTATTGATATGGCACAAGAATCGTTGAACGTGGCCAAATTACACGCGTTAGAAACCAAGGTCACGTCGGTTCAATATCAAAAAATAACGGTCGAAGAGTTGGCCAAGCAGCGCCCGGCTTCATTTGATGTTGTTACCTGCATGGAGATGCTTGAGCATGTGCCCGACCCAGAATCGGTAGTACGCGCCTGTGTTGCACTGGTTAAACCTGGCGGTCAATTGTTTTTCTCAACCTTAAACCGTACAAACAAGGCTTATTTACTGGCGATTGTTGCCGCTGAGCGAATTTTAAAGCTGGTTCCTAAAGGCACCCACAACCACGATAAGTTTATTCGCCCGAGTGAATTAATCCGTTTTGTTGAAAATAGTGATAGCCGTTGCATTGATGCCATTGGCGTGCATTTCAACCCGCTGACCGAGCAATTTAAAGTCAACAATGATTTATCGGTTAACTACATTTTACATTGCCAGCCTAACATTTAAGGAATTAACTATGCCTGCGCCATCTTCTTTGCCAGAGTCCCCGTTAGGTCAACTGTCTTTAAATCAACAGCCCATCAAAGGTTTGCTGTTTGATCTTGATGGTACCCTGCTTGATACGGCGGCCGACCTTGGCGCGGCGGCTAATGTATTGCTCGCACGCGACAACCTGCCGCTGCTTAATCAACAAGTGATTTTTCAAACGGCATCGCAAGGCGCGCTGGCCCTGATTAAATCGGGTTACGGTAATCAATTAAGTCTTGAGGAGTCGTCACTGTTACGGGCGCAGTTTCTGGACAATTATCTTCAAAACATCAATTGTCATACCCACTACTTTGCCGGCGTTGAGCAAATGTTGCACACCTTGAATCAAGCCAATATTCCTTGGGGCATCGTGACCAACAAACCTTATATCTATACTAAAGCATTGTTGCAGCACTACCCGCTGCTACGCACGGCACAAGTCACGGTCTGCGGCGACAGCATGGCGGTACGAAAACCTCACCCGCAACCTTTATTAGTGGCAGCAAAATCGCTAGCAGTAGCACCAGCGGCAGTTGCCTATGTTGGTGATGCCCTCACCGACATTGAAGCGGCCAACAGCGCCAACATGCATTCGGTAGCCGCCGCTTATGGTTATATTTCAAACGGTGACAATGTTGCCAATTGGCACGCAAATCTGATCATCGCCAATTGCAATGAGCTGTTAACAGTGTTAACCAATCACTAAAGATTTGTTGCTAATTTGCCATGAATAAATCGCGCCAGTTTTGTAAAAAATATATTTTATTTTTTCTGTTTTGAAATTGCTTTTTTGTTGGGTTAGTCGCTGATTATCTTTGCCGTGATAGTCACTACTAACCTAAAAAAACACTCACAGTTTATCCACAATTTATCCCAGTCATTATTACTTGCAAATTTAGCGCTAGCACACTATCTTGTACCAAATAATTTATTACCCCCTAGATGTTGTGTATTTTGTCGACGTTATCACAATCAATAGTTGGTGACTCATGATATTATTGAGCCATATAAAAACTATAACAATTGATGATACTCGAGAATTGGCGATCAATTCGCCAGCACTATACTGTCTAGCCATATCATGGAATTTTTACAACAATGAATACAAATATTTTGGTCACCAAACGCAGCGGCAAACAAGAACCCATTGACCTTGAAAAAATTCATAAAGTGATCACTTGGGCCGCCGAGAATCTTGAAAATGTTTCGGTTTCACAAGTGGCGCTTAAAGCCCATATCCAATTTTATATGGGTATTAAAACCGAAGATATCCATGAAACAATTATCAAAGCGGCTGCAGACCAAATTTCTGAAGCGTCACCTGATTATCAATTTATGGCAGCGCGTTTAGCGGTATTCCATTTACGTAAAAAAGCCTACGGTCAATTTGAGCCGCCGCATCTGTTTGCCCATACCGTAAAAATGTGTGAGCAAGGTCGTTACGATCAACATTTGTTAAGTGATTTCACCGAAGCTGAATTTGAACAAATGAATAACGCGATTGATCATTGGCGCGATATGAACTTTAGCTACGCTGCGGTCAAGCAACTTGAAGGTAAATACCTGCTGCAAAACCGGGTAACTGGCGAAATTTTCGAAAGCGCTCAGTTCTTATACATGCTGATTGCCGCCTCGTTATTTTCAAAGTACCCAAGTGATACGCGAATGGATTACATTATTCGCTTTTATAACGCGGTATCACTCTTTAAGATTTCATTGCCAACGCCAATTATGGCCGGTGTACGTACCCCTACTCGCCAGTTCAGCTCGTGTGTACTGATTGAATGTGATGATAACCTCGACTCAATTAACGCGACATCAAGCGCCATTGTAAAATACGTTAGTCAACGCGCAGGCATTGGCATTAATGCCGGTCGTATTCGTGCATTAGGTAGCCCTATTCGCGGTGGTGAAGCTTTTCATACCGGTTGTATCCCATTTTACAAACACTTTCAAACAGCGGTTAAAAGCTGTTCGCAAGGTGGCGTTCGTGGCGGCGCGGCAACATTGTTCTACCCACTGTGGCACCTTGAAGTTGAATCGTTGTTAGTACTTAAAAACAACCGTGGCGTTGAAGAGAACCGTGTTCGACACATGGACTACGGTGTTCAGTTTAATAAAACTATGTACCAGCGTTTAATTAAAGGTGGCAACATCACCTTGTTCTCGCCAAGTGATGTTCCTGGTTTATATGATGCGTTTTTCGCTGACCAAGACAAGTTCGAAGAACTGTATGTTAAATACGAAAATGACGCCAGCATTCGTAAATCGACTATTAAAGCCGCTGAGTTATTCTCGTTGTTCGCGCAAGAGCGTGCGAGCACTGGTCGTATTTATTTACAAAATGTTGACCACTGTAATACTCACAGCCCATTTGATCCAAAGGTTGCGCCTGTTCGTCAGTCGAACCTGTGTTTAGAAATTGCCTTGCCAACCAAACCACTGCAAAGCTTTGACGATCCAAACGGTGAAATTGCCCTTTGTACGTTGTCAGCTTTCAACCTTGGCGTGATTAAATCACTGGACGACTTAGAAGAACTGGCTGAATTGGCCGTTCGAGCATTAGATAACTTGCTGACTTATCAAGATTACCCAATTATTGCAGCGCAGAAATCAAGCATTGGTCGTCGTACTTTAGGTGTGGGCGTCATTAACTTTGCCTACTATCTGGCTAAAAATGGGGTTAAATATTCAGACGGTAGTGCTAATCGTCTAACCCACGAAACCTTTGAAGCTATTCAGTATTACCTACTTAAAGCATCAAATAAGTTAGCAAAAGAAGTCGGCGCTTGTGATTTGTTTAATGAAACAACTTATGCGCAAGGCATCTTGCCCATTGATACTTACAAGAAAGATGTTGATAAGTTATGTTCACCAGCGCTAAACCTTGATTGGGAGTCGCTGCGCACCGAAATCAAAACGCACGGCCTGCGCAACTCAACGTTGTCGGCGCTAATGCCTTCTGAAACCTCATCTCAAATTTCTAACGCGACCAACGGCATTGAGCCACCACGTGGTTTAATCAGCGTTAAAGCCAGCAAAGACGGCGTATTAAAGCAGGTAGTTCCTGAATATGCTCGCTTGCGTGAAAGTTACGAATTATTGTGGAATATCCCGTCAAACCAAGGTTACCTAGAATTAGTTGGCATCATGCAAAAGTTTGTTGATCAAGCTATTTCAGCCAACACTAACTATGATCCAAGTCGCTTTGACAATGGCAAGGTACCGATTAAGCAACTGTTAAAAGATCTATTAACTGCTTACAAGCTTGGGATTAAAACGTTGTATTATCATAATACCCGTGACGGTGCTAATGATGTACAAGGTGATATTGTGATTGAACCAGAAGACGACGGTTGTGAAGGCGGCGCTTGTAAGATTTAACAAGCCAGGCTAGCAATACCAAATAGCCACTCTTTGCAGTGGCTTTTAGTGACTTATTTTAAGGTTTATAATGACATACTCTACGTTCAATCAAATTAAAAACAATCCTCTGCTTGAGCCAATGTTTCTCGGTAACGCCGTCAATGTTTCACGTTTTGATCAACAAAAATTACCCATTTTTGAAAAATTAATCGAAAAACAAATTTCATTTTTCTGGCGTCCCGAAGAAGTTGATATTTCAAAAGACCGTGCCGATTGGCAAAAACTGTCGGACAGCGAACGTCATATATTCATCAGCAACCTTAAATACCAAACGTTGCTCGATTCAATCGCTGCGCGTAGCGTTAACGTTACCTTGCTGCCGTTAGTCTCATTGCCTGAGATTGAAACTTGGGTTGAAACTTGGGGCTTTTTTGAAACTATTCATTCTCGTTCATATACCCATATTTTACGTAACTTGTTTACTGACCCTAGCGAAGTATTTGACGATATTTTACTGAACGAAGATATCATGAAACGTGCCACCAGCATTTCAAAATTCTTTGACGAAGTGATCTTACTAACCCAGTTATTGCAGTCACAAGGCGAAGGCACTTATCAAGTTGAAGGGCGCAGTGTTGTCGTTACACAACGTAAGCTTAAAGAAAGCCTGTTTTTGGCCATTTGTTCGATTAATGCCCTAGAAGCAATTCGTTTCTATGTTAGTTTTGCCTGTTCGTTTGCTTTTGCCGAACGTGAATTGCTTGAAGGTAACGCCAAAATTATCAAGCTAATTGCGCGTGATGAGTCAGTTCACCTGACCGGTACTCAGCATATCTTAAACTTGTGGGCCGACGGTAAAGACGATCCAGAAATGGCCGAAATCAGTGCTGACATGAAGCAGCAAGGTTTACAGGTCTTTTTAGACGTGGTCGAACAAGAAAAAGAGTGGGCTGACTATTTATTTAAAGATGGCTCAATGATTGGCTTAAACGCTGTAATGCTCAAGGAATACATTGAATATATCAGTAACCAACGTTTAATCGCGATCGGTTACAAGCCACCATTCTCGACCTTAACTAACCCACTGCCATGGATGAATTCTTATTTGGTCAGTGACAATGTGCAAGTTGCACCACAAGAGAGTGAAATTTCATCTTACTTAGTGGGTCAAATTGACAGTGAGTTAGACAGTGATGAATTCGATGACTTTGATTTATAATCAAACGAACTTTTGATTTAACACGATAAAGGTTTAACGCTAAATAATGAAAGCAGTAACTTACAACAATGTGTTGTGCGATAAGAAATTCGAACAACGCAGCGAGCAAACCACCTTAGAGTATTTAGAAGCTCAGGGGTTTACCGTAGATTATCATTGTCGTGATGGTACCTGTGGCGCTTGTCGTTGTAAGTTAAATACTGGCCAAGTAGTTTATACCCTAGAACCGCTGGCCTATATTCGCGACGGTGAAATTTTAACCTGTTGTACCCGCCCTACTTCTGACATCGATATTTCTAGCGTTTATTAACCTGAGCTGCGAATAAGTAAGCTTGGGGGTTATGAAGTTCTCGAGCTTGCACTTATATCGTTTACAACCAGTGTCAACAATATAAGCAAAGCTAACAATACAGCGAGTAATACCGCTAGCAATAAAGCTTAGTTAGTTTCTGTTGCTTGATTACTTTCAAACCAACGATAAATCACCCCTGCTAATATGGCGCCAGCGATCGGTGCTAACCAAAATAACCACAGTTGTGACAACGCCCAATCTCCCTGAAAAATTGCAACGCCCGTGCTGCGCGCTGGATTAACCGACGTATTAGTCACCGGAATACTAATTAAATGGATAAGAGTAAGCCCAAGCCCAATCGCTATCGGCGCAAACCCTTGTGGCGCTCGTTTGTCGGTCGCCCCTAAGATGATAAATAAAAACATTAAGGTCATCACCACTTCAGTGACCAGTGCCGCAATTAAGCCATAACCACCAGGCGAGTGTTCGCCATAACCATTGGCTGCAAAACCGGCCGACACATCAAAACCAGCTTGGCCAGATGCGATAACATATAAAGTCGCCGCACCCACTACACCACCTGTTACTTGCGCAGCGATATAAGGGCCAAGTTCAGCCAGTGCAAAACGTCCTCCAGCCCATAAACCTACAGAAACTGCAGGATTAAGGTGGCAACCCGAAATATGACCAATAGCATAGGCCATGGTTAACACGGTAAGACCAAACGCTAACGACACCCCTAATAAACCAATGCCAACGTCGGGAAAGCCCGCGGCTAACACCGCACTGCCACACCCCCCGAGGACCAACCAAAATGTGCCAATAAATTCTGCGGCTAATTTTTTTGTCAATGTCATTATGTATCCCTTAATCGCGCAATATAAAGACCATTGCTGTTGTGCGATGTTTGTTGCGGGCGCTCGAAAGTAGCGCCCGAGCCAAATGTCACACTAAAACATGCCATTGGTACTCAAGCTGAACGTGATTTATGACAGATAATGTTTCATTTAACGTAAACCCGTAAATACATCAAATATAAGTGACGGGCAATGCGGTGGTGTATTTAATCTCTTCCATTGAAAAACTCGAACTAATATCCGAAAAATCAGCGCGAGTAATTAAGCTCTTATAAAAGTTATCAAACGCCTTCATGTCAGGCACGACCACCTTTAACAAATAATCGACTTGGCCGCTCATGCGGTAAAACTCTACTATTTCGCTAAAGTCGTCAGCAACGTCAGAGAATTTTTCTAACCACTGCGGATTATGTTTGCTCGTTTTGATCATCACAAACACCGTAAGTCCGAGATTGAGTTTAGCGGGATCGGCCAACGCGACTCGTCCGGTAATAATGCCAGCGTGTTCCATTGCTTGAATACGACGCCAACATGGTGAAGTTGATAAACCAACCTGTTCTGCAATGCTGCTGATAGCGACAGTACAATCTTGCTGTAACAAATGTAGAATCTTTTTATCGAACGAATCCATAATCATGGTATTTAATTTCAATTAACAAGCCTTAATAGGAATGGTATTCCAAAATTACAGTTATTGTTAGTCAATTTCGCAACAAAATACCCCGCTCTCTGTGAAATAATTTCTATTGTTATTAACTATATTTAGCTAAGAGAAATTTATGGACCAGCTCACGCAAATTTATCTCGATGAGAATGCAACGACTCCGGTATTACCTCAAGCCGCGGCTGCGGCACTTGCGGCAATGGAAACGCTATTTGGTAATCCAAGCAGCAGCCATATTAGCGGCCTGCAAGCTAAACAGATCATGGATAAAACCCGTCATCAGGCAACAGAGATCATTGGCGCTGGTCACGGCAAGGTTATTTTTACCAGTGGCGCAACTGAGGGCATCCAAACCGCTATTTTGTCGGCACTATGCCACGCTAGAGCCAGCATTAAAAATACCCAAGATTATTGTTTGTTATATGGCGCTACCGAGCATAAAGCAGTGCCAGAATCACTCAAACATTGGAATGAGTTGCTTGGCATTAATGCTCAAATTAAAGCGATTCCGGTTGATAAGAGCGGCCAACTCGATTTGGACTTTATCGCCCGTGAAGTACCTAATGCCTTAATGATTTGCACCATGGCCGTTAATAACGAGACTGGTGTTTATCAAGATATTGAGTTATTAGATCAAACGATCAGAGGCCATAATCAAGATGTGTTTTGGATGGTCGATTGCGTGCAAGCATTGGGGAAAATGAGTCTCAATCTGGCTAATACCAGCATAGATTACGCCCCTTTTAGTGGTCACAAGCTTTATGCACCTAAAGGCATTGGTTTTGTATATATTAAAGAAAATGCACCGTTCACCTCATTTATCGCTGGCGGCGGTCAAGAAGGTGGTTTGCGTTCTGGCACTGAAAACCTGCCCGGCATGGCGGCCCTAAGTGTTATATTCTCGATGTTACTCAATCAAAGCCAGCACAGCTTTACCCCAGCCGTTAAGCTCGAGCAATTTCGCCAGCAACTCGTCGCGGCATTAACCACCGCCTTCCCAAGCATTGTATTGAACCATCACTTTGATAATAGCGTGCCAACCACGATTAATTTTTCGGTGCCAAACCTTAGCTCAAAAGAAATGATGGATTTATTTGATGCTGCCAATATTAGGGTCAGTTCTGGCTCGGCCTGTAGCTCGAAAGTAACCCGTAGTTTTGTGCTTGACGCGATGGGGTTAGCGCAGTGGCAAAGCGAGTCTGCTATTCGCATGTCTTTTGGCCCAGCAATGACTCAAGCGCAAGTCGATATTGCCTGTGAGCGGATCCAACTATGCGCCCAAGCATTGACAATGAGTTGCTTTACTCATGATCTGGCACAAACCAACAACCCGGTTGAATTAGCGGGACTAATCCAATTTAAAGTAGGCGGAAGTTGCACTTGGTTATATGTTGACAACGTAGAAAAAACAGCGGTTATCATTGATCCCTTACCTGAACTAGAGCAGCGTATTACGACCTTACTGGCCTGCCAATCGTTGCAACTAATCGCGGTTATCGATACCCATGGTCATGCCGATCATGTGTCGTGTCGTGGGCTTATTGCAGACCACTTACTGCCAAACCAGCACAGCGATCATCTTGGCTGGCCGCTTAATTCTCCATCGTTTACCGTTGACGGCAACACCTATCAATATGTAGCCATTGGTCAGCAATACTTAGTTAAAGTCGCCACTGCAGGTCACACTAATGACAGCATTAGTCTGTTGTTATGCCAATCTCTGCCAACGACGGCTCAAGCATGGCAAGTAGAATATGCATTTTGCGGCGACACCATTTTAATCGGCAGTCTCGGGCGGACCAATTTCAGTACCAGTAGCACTGATGGCTTGTTTTCCAGTCTCCAGCAATTGCATCGGCTTATCGGCAACAACACCATTATCTGCCCAAGTCATGACTATCATAATGAATTTGCCACCAGCTTTAGCGCCGAGCTGTCACGCAATAAATTATTAGCGCTAGTCATTTTCAACGGTATCACCTTGGTCGATTTTTCGCGTCAAAAGACCTTATTAGACCAACATATTGTTGATGAGACCGGCGCAGAAATAATGTGTGGGGCCTTTGTCGGCAACGGCAACAAAAGCCAAGTGAAGGCATATTCAAGCACTAGCTTAGGTGTGGCGATGGCACAATCTGGTGCGCTGAAATTGATTGATATTCGAGAGCCCCATGAATATGCCTTAGGCCACGATGCCCAATCATATACTAATGTGCCGGTATCACGGCTGGTCCAGTTTGTGCGGCAATACCAACACAACAAACAAGCGCCGTTGGCCTTAATTTGTCGCAGTGGCAGCCGCTCGCACATAGCAGCCCAAGCCTTAGCACGTTTAGGTTTTAGTAATATTGGCCATGTGGTTGGCGGTTATGCTTTAAATAGCCTGACTGCTGAATAAGCTCATATTTCGCGATGAGTATGGATTAAACAATAACGTCGAAGTTAGTTCAATGGCAGTGATGACACCACGTTGAACTAACTTATCACAATAGCCTCTGGCCATTGGTGTTAGCTCACCTGCTGATTATCACTTAATTTTTTCTCTAACTGCCGTCTTTTGGTAATAGCTAACGGGGTTATGCTTTTGTTGAGCTCAGCTTCTAAGCCTAATAGAAAATACAATTCTGCCATCAGAAAAAAAGGACCAATAAACAACTGATTTAAATCGTCGATAAATGCCGGTTTAGCCTGTTCATAATGGTGACCTATTAACTGCAATACCCAACCTACAGCAAACACCACCAAAGCAATCCACCCGGCACCCGCCTGTTGAGCGACCAAATACGATGTATACAATACCGGCAAAATAAAAATCGCCAAGCCGAATGCCAATCGAACATGCAACAATGAATAATAAGCAAGCACTCCAATAGCAAATAGCGTGGCGACGTTAACCGGAAAATAGTCGTTTAGCGCGTCCAGCACCGCAATCTGAAATGGAATGAGATTAAGCAACAAAAATATCGACCAGATAATCAGCGGAATGCCAATAAAGTGAGTTTTGATATTACGCGAATTAAGGTGGACACTTTTATAATTCGATAATTGTTCTTGGGCAGATTTCACAGGATTTACTCCATTTATTATTATTAGTTGAGGCCAATACAAGCCCGCAGCAATAAAAATAAGGTCTAGCTAGCTTCGCCGTTGATACCTGTCACAACCTCGTTATTATTTCCAATAAAATAGCTTGGTCAATCAGACATAAATTGAGATAATTAGTCATTAATTATAAATAACATGGCTTATTATGAAACTATTAGTTCGTAACCTTGACCGGAACACCACCGAGCAAGAACTTAACACCTTATTTGCAACTCACGGTACAGTAACCGAGTGTAACTTAGTATTAGACCAAGCAACAGGTCAATCAAAAGGCTTTGCTTTTATCGAAATGCTTGATGAAAAAGAAGCATTAGCGGCAATTGCTAGCTTAAACGAATCAAAAGTAGCAAAGAACAAAATTCGAGTGAAGTCAGCTCAATAAAAATATGAAGCTCAAAGTAACATAGGTTTAATACTCAAATCCCCACATTACGTAAAGCTAGTGGGGTGAGTTACTCTGAGAAAATCATATGACAAACAGATTAATGACCGCGGGCTAGCGTAATGCGGTTGTTAAGCTCTTCAAGGTTTACCGCTAAATTGTTCTGGTGAGGCAAGAAGTTACCTCGGGTATAAAAGGTAAGTTTATGGCCTAACTCAGTCTCATGATTAAGTAGTAACGTCACTTTTCGCCGCGCACTGGTCATTTCACTACTGAGATCAAGAATGTCGCGCAGGTTAACCCGTATTTCCTTACCTGAATTTTTAAAGACTAACGCATCACCGTCGTCATAAACTTCGTCCATTAAATCAAAAAATTGTTCCTGCATAAATATATAACCAAAAATGGCCATTAATATTGCGGCTAATATCGCTATGGATCCCATCGTAGTCGTGCCATTCTCTCCGGCTGCCAACGGCACCGAAATCACCATAAAAGTCAAAAATGTAAACAACAAGCTGGGGAAAACCTTCTTGTCAAAAAATGTACTGTTTGATATTTGTTTTTTCACTAAATGCTCCTTGCGCTAGTGACAATAAAAAGAGTTGTTACGGGCTAAGCCTAGCCCACTTATATTATATATAAATATTAATTGGCTTATTAACCAAGGTTCAGGCTACAACCGATCACTACGTTCGTTATATTGATATGTTAAACGTTATAAGATTAGCGACGGATTGGCTTTGGTTTGCGGTTTATTAACGAAATACAGCTGCTATTCAGTCCATGAGTACGGCTGGTAAAACTATCGTTAACTAATAAATGTTATATTAAAAATCAATACATCCACAGCATTAACTGCTAGTTTTAATCCACTAATATAGATTAACCAGTGGAGTGACCACATGAATAAGAGTTTAATGGCACCACAATCGGCGATTTTTCACGTGCAGGAGCTGAGAATGACCACCGCTAAAGGAGCTAACAATGTGTAAGCGCTGCCCTTGGTTAGACACCAGCAAGCCTGATTATGTTGAGTACCACGACCATGAATGGGGCGTTCCGGTGCACGATGACACAGCAATGTTCGAATCTCTGGTGTTAGAGTCGGCACAAGCTGGTTTGAGTTGGTATACCATTCTTAAAAAACGTGAAGGTTACCGTAAGGTGTTTTTAAATTTTAATGTCACCGAAGTCGCTAAGTTCACCAATGACGATGTCGAACGTTTAATGCAAGATCCCTCAATCGTCCGTCATCGACAAAAAATAGCCGCAGCGATTAACAATGCGCAACGCTTTATTGAAATACAAAATGAATATGGCAGCTTTTGTAAATTCATCTGGTCTTATGTTAATAATAAAACCATTGTCAATGACATTGAAAAGCCTGAAGATTACGTTGCGACGTCAGCTATTAGTGATCAGTTAGCAAAAGACCTGAAAAAGCGTGGTTTTAAGTTTCTTGGTTCAACGACCCTGTATTCACATCTACAAGCAACCGGACTAATAAACGATCATTCAAATCAATGTTTTAGAAAATCGGTTTGTTAGACTCCTTGCTACGAACAGCTAGCTTTTATTCACCTTGAGCCAACCATGCTCAAGGCACCCTAATATATGCCGTAAACCAAACTTTTTCGAGTTAATCGGTGACCTCGTATTGGCTTGAGTTTCCCCAATACAAATAACGCAAATTCTAAATTTTTTGTTATGCTTAAATAAGTCATTTGATAATTCGTCTCTGCAAGGACTTGCTTAACAATGAAAAATCAAAGCATCTATTTACCCTTAACAAATCCCAGCCGGGTTCAACCAAAATTAGAACAACTTGAGCGTGTCGTTGCTATCGGTGGCGGCCACGGTTTGGGTCGCGTTTTATCGTCGTTAAATCATTTAGGGCCATGCCTAACAGGTATTGTCACCACAACAGACAATGGTGGCTCAACGGGTCGGCTCCGTGACACTCAAGATTGTATTGCTTGGGGAGACCTCCGAAGATGCATTCAACAATTGGTCACTCATCCAACACCAGCAAGTTTATTACTTGAGTATCGCTTTAGAGGTCCAGGAGAATTGACCAAGCATAACTTAGGCAACTTAATGTTGTTAGCGCTAGACCATATGGCAACCCGTCCGCTTGATGCCATTAATATTATTCGCGATATGCTCCATGTCAAAAGTCTCATTATTCCGATGTCAGAAAGCCCAACCCATTTGCTTGCAGTAGCCGATGATCAGCAACATATCTTTGGTGAAATCGAAGTCGACAAAATGCAAACCATGCCACATGCTTTAAAATTAGACCCACCAGTTAAGGCAACAGCCGAAGCGATTGAAGCCATTAATCAAGCTCAGCTGATCATCATTGGCCCTGGGAGTTTTTTAACCAGCATTATGCCGCCATTATTATTGCCCGAGTTACGTCAAGCGATTGCTAATAGCGATGCAAAAAAGATTTTTATCACCAATTTAGTGCCCGAAGATAGTCCGGCTGGCGTATTAACTGAACAGCAATTATTGAGCTGGAGTCAACGAATGACCAACCTGCCTGCGCCTGATGCCGTCTTGATTCATAGCGAAAAAGATAAAGATTGTGAGCCTTTTTATTTTCGTGATATTGCGCAAGACACTGCTCGTTGCCATGACAGAAAAAAACTGCGCCAAGCCATTACCAGTTTAACCGAGCAACTATTACGTACTGCAACTATTGCTTAGCTAAACTATTACTTAGCTCAAGCATCCGGCGATAATAATATTCGCCGTCTGCATTACTGATCATTTCATTGGGCTGCAATTGCAGCCACAACCAACACATTGCGCAGTAATAACATTCAAAGAGTTGTAACCTTGCTTGATCAACTTCAAAGCTAACTTGCGCGTATTGAGCAATAAACTGCGCACGATCCTGAGCCGCTAATTTCAATTCGACCATCACACTGGCTAAATCAATATAAGGATCATTAAAAGCACTAAACTCCCAGTCTATTAGCCACAATTGCGTTGCCCCGACAATAATATTACCGCGATTAATATCACCATGAATAAGGCAATAAGTATGAGAAGTCAGTTCTTTAAGTCGATTAATAAGCTCGGTCACCACAATTTGATGACGGCCCTTAAATTGCTCGTTGTTACTCGTACATAAATGCCAATAGTCACTAAGTCGCTTAAATGGTGAAACCGACTCACCAGCAATCATATGTTCTTGATTTGGGATTTGATGGACACCTGCCACTAAATTGGCCAGCGCTTTAAGCTCAGCCGAGTTTAGTACCTTAAGCGATGCTAATGAGCGCCCACTGCAATAATCAACAATCATTATGCCATGACACCAGTTGGTTAACTGATGCCACTGCTCACCACAGAGCTGTTGTAACTGGCCGCTGGTATAATATTGTCGCGGTACCGGGGTGAAATGACTATTTGCAGCAAGCCGTTGGTGATTAAATTCGCGCTCTCGATCAACCCCGTTTTGTAAATCGACGGCGGTTAAAAAACGGATGACTTGGCTGCTATTCTGCTGCTCGACCAACACATTAACGTTACATAAACCACCCGCTAAGCGGCTAATATTCTCAATCGTAATTTCATTGAAACTGGGCAATTTATTAATTACTTGCAGCAACAGTTGATCTGTTAATAAAGAACTCACTGCCCTATTTCCCCGTGATTAAGTATTGCTTAGCATTAATATAACGGAGACTCACCTGGTGGTCTGGTTTTTAATACTCGTAAAATCCAAATATATTGGCTTAAGTCACGTAAAATAATCCGTTCAACTTGTTGATTTAAAAACAAGGCTTCTTCTTCTTTGCTTTGATCTTGACTGCAATCGAGCGGCGCTTCAATGGTTAACTTATATTTACGACTTGGCGGATCATAGGCAATGCCAACCGACATCGCTTTAGCACCACTGCAACGTGCAATACGATTAACCACAGGCAAGGTTGCTTTAGTGGTACCAAAAAACGGCGCAAATTCTGATTTGTCTGGGCCATAGTCTTCGTCTGGTAAATAAAACATATGCAGTCCGGCCTTGCTGCCTTTCATTAGCACCTTGATGCCTGCTTGGCGCACGTATATTTTTGAATCAAAGCGATTACGTTGCATGGCGGTTAACCAATTAAACAATGGATTTTTATGTTCATTGATAATCGCAACCATCTGAACCTTTTTACACATAAAATAGGTTGGCGCAAACTCAAGCCCCCATAAGTGCGGACAAATGAAGATCGCCTTATCACCATCTTTAATAATTTTCTCAACGTGTTGCCAACCATCAACCTCAACCCGGTTCATAATGTATTGCGGCGATCGCAACAACAATTCACCTTGAGCGAACACCGTTTGCAAAAAGATCTCAATCGTTTTACGCATTAACGCACTGCGTTCATCGCTGCTCATCTGTGGAAAACATTGAGTTAAATTTATCTCAACAATGCGCCGTTGTTTTTTAGACACTTTAAGTACCAGCGAGGTCAACGAACGCGCCATTGGGTCGCGAATAATCGGCGGAATATAAGCCAATATAAATAACAACATAATGCCTAACCACGCGCCCCAATATTTTGGCGCTAGCCACGCCCATTGAAATTTTGGATTAAATAAATGTTTTTCTTGAGTGAGTGCCATGGCTACTTAGCTATCCTTTTCGGGCGGAAATAATCGACGTTGTCGTAAAAGTTCGGGTTGATGTTATCAGGCCACCAATGTGGAATACCTAAAATAGGTAGCGGGTATAGGTGTCGATTATCAACCATCAGCGTCTCGAGTTCTTGCGCAACCATCGTATCTAATTGACGGTATTGTTCGAATTTATCACGGCTGAAAAAGTCAGGCTCAACCTTGACATATAACGCCTTGGCCGTAAAACCAATGTAAGGCGCCAGCGCCTTTTCATAGTTGGCATGGCCAATAATAAAGCCAGCAATATTGTCGCCCCATTGACTGCGGTTAGCGACAAAAGCTTGGTGCCAAAACTGCTCGGTTAACGCCTCTTTTTGCTTATCATCACAATAGGCAATAATCACCCCACATTCATCTAATAAGGTTAATGCGTTACGACATTTGGTGCGCTTTATTTTTCCGCTGCTGACAATATCCTGATAATGGAGCCGGTTTATTTCTTGTTTTACTTTTGGAAACAAAATATAAATCATCGCATTAAAAAAGTCATGCCAGCTGCAAGGTCGGGTCGGTACTTGCGCATGCAAATAAATACGCTCTTCGTAATACAAACCATCACTGAGCAGCTTATCGGTTTGCTCAACCAACGTCAGTTGATGCCCTTGCTGATTAATAACATCGGCGTCCATCAGTTGGTTAAGTTCATTGCAATCGGGCCAATTAGTCCAAGCTTTATTGGCTAATAATGATTTGAGATCGCTAAATAATGGGTTAGATTCTAAAAAATCTGGTTGCCATGGTTGCATCATTGGGTCAAAACTATTATATCTTTAGTAACATACGCGTTATTGTAACGTTTTTTGCTACATAACCCTACTTAAAAACGAGTAGTCTAGGGGAGTGATTATCAAATTTCTTAAGAAAGTTTTATTGCCATTAATCACCACAATTGCATTAAATCCTGTAACTTTACTTGCTGAAACAACGACCGACACAGCCTTTAAACCATTTAAAGCAAACTATAAAGTGTTTCGAAAAGGCAGCGAATTGGGCGAAGCGTATCGTCAACTAACCACCATTGATGGTCAGTATCTACTGGAAACAGATAGCCAAATAAGTTGGTTGTTTTTATCTGACAGCCGGCACGAGCGCAGCACCTTTAAGCTTAACCAAAACAAAATTGTACCGCTGGCCTATAATTATAAACGCACTGGCACCGGGCGAGATCGCCACACCAAACTCAGTTTTGACCAAAACAAAATTGTCAGTCTTTATAAAAGTAAAACGCGTGAGTTTACCGCCCAACCAGACATTTTAGACCCCCAACTTTATCAACTGGCGATGCAGCAACAACTGATTGCCGGCGATAAGGAGTTTGAGTATCCGATTATTCATCGTGGCAAAGAAGTGACCTACAAGTTTAAAGTTGTCGCCACCGAAGAGCTGAGCCTGCCTTATGGTAAAATTAACGCGATTAAAATTGAACGGATCAGAGAATCGTCGCGCCGAAAAACCCTATTATGGGTCGCGCCCTCGTTAAACTATACGATGGTGAAATTAACCCAGTTTAAAGAAGGCAAAGAACAAGCAGATTTGCAATTGGCTTGGTTGAAATTTAGCGAAGACTAATATGTAGGCTAAGGCTAAATGGCCAAGCCAATTTCGTTATACTTGAGGCTCAAACGCCATGTCGAGCTCGCCATGGCGAAACATTACCATGCCGCCACAGCCCATTTTTTGCCAGGCTTCGTCATTGGTTAACGGTTTAGTCGCAATAACAGTCACGACATCGTAAGGTGTCGTTTCTTTTTGAAAATCGATCACCATATCGGTATCAATTAACTTGGCCTTGCCAAACGGCGCACGGCGCGTAATCCAACACAAATTATTGGTGCAGTAGGCAAAAACAAACTCGCCATCTGACAACAACATGTTGAAAACACCAAAACTACGCAAGTAATCACATTGCTGATTTAAAAATTCAAATAACTGCTTAGAGTCTTCAGGCTGGCTAGGAAATTGTTTCGCCATTTGGTCGAGCAGCCAACAAAAAGCCAGCTCACTGTCTGTTTGACCAATCGGCAGAAAACGCTCCGAAGTAATTTTATCTTCATAATCGCTCAGCTGACCATTGTGAGCGTAAGTCCAATTCTTGCCCCACAGTTCACGACCAAACGGATGAGTATTTTCAAGTGATACCCCACCACGATTCGCCTGACGAATATGACTAATAACCGCTTGGCTCTTAATTGGGTAGTTTTTAACTAATTTAGCGACTTCTGATTGACAGCTTGGCAGCGGATCGCGAAAAGAACGACAGCCTTTGCCGTCATAAAAGGTAATTCCCCAACCATCGGAATGTGGACCTGTTACCCCACCCCGTTCAACTAAGCCGGTAAAACTAAAAACAATATCGGTCGGCACATTAGCGCTCATCCCAAGCAATTCACACAAAATTGACTTATCCTTAAAAAATTATTTCAACATCAAAAACTAATGAATAACGTGACTTACAGTGTCAGTAAGCACAAACTTATTCACGATAATTACAATTGAGTTAATAGTAACAGAACAATTGAGTATTGGTCTATCAAGGACCTAAAATGCTAGGTTAAATTGGACTGTCTATTATATTGCCCAGCATGCATGACAGTAAAAGATCCTTATTCTGTTAAGGGCGTGCTCAGTTCGTAATAAGCTCGATAACTAGAGTCATAAACAATCAAAAAAACCAATCAGAAAATCGATAGCGAGCGCTTGCTAACCACCTCTAACTCTCATATAATCAAAAGCATAGACTGAATTTATTTTTCTTGTTTTTAACCGATGTTGATAGATAAATAGCAGCAAACAGACACGGTTTCGTTTGAACTAAATTGGTTACAAAAAGAAATTGGGGTAAATCCTAATGATGTTTTTTTAATGTTAATCAATGACGACAGCATGTATCCAACCTTGAAAGACGGTTCAATGATTATGGTTAACCGAAATTTTAACAACCTGTCCGACGGTGTTTACGTCATGCGTCACGACAACACTCTATTAGTTAAACGACTACAAATGTTGCCTGGCGGCATCATCAAAGTGAAATCAGACAACACTCAATACAATCCTTGGGAAATCCACAAATCCCAACTCGACGGCACAGATCTAGAACTAATCGGCCGTGTGGTTTGGACTGGGCAACGGATGTAACAAATATGAAAACATCAGAATTAATAAAAAAACTTCAGCAAATTGAAAAAAAGTACCTCATGATGCAGAAATTGTAGTTGGTGATGATTATCATTTTGTACATCTTAAGCGGATCATTCATGATATGCCTCGGACTTACTTAGAATTTGAAGAAATTCCATCGGATGATTCAGATGCAGAAAATGCAGAATACGCCCGCCTGATAGACTCGATACCGTCAATCTTTGAACAGCATAAAGCCGGGCAGTTAACGACCGAGGAAGCGTCAGATAAGATAAAAGCTATGCTTTTAGGCTGGTGAGATATGTAACAGCTATAGTTGCTGATTCTGGATAACAAAAATTCCAGTACGCGCCACAGGAAATAGACGGATCCCAACTCGACGGCATTGACCTAAAATTTGAAGGTCAGGTAAATTGATAGAAAAGTATGAATGTCTCATGTTGTCTATGATTGATCTACAATAATATTGATTGTGGTGTATTAGGTATATTAAAAGGATTAGATTTAGAGTAAGTCTAGGTACTATAATGGAATATCAAAGGAATGATTTATGGTTAAAGTAAAAAATACAATTGGCGGGTTACCAACCCCAATATTCTACCCCTCGGTTTCAGGTGTTTCAAAAAACAATTGGTCTGTAATTGATCATGTTGAATTATTAGTCGCTTGTGACTATCCTCAGTTTTTGGTTTCTTGTTTTGATGTTTATAAGAATCAGAATAATAGCCGGCTTCAGTTGGCCTTAGAAAAAGCTAAAGAGCAGAGCCAGGTAGTTTTATGGGACTCTGGCCTTTATGAAATGGTTTGGTCTCGTTCAAAGCGGTGGTGTAAAAAACGTTATATAAAGACGTTAAAAAGAAATGACGTTTCATATGCATTTAGCTTTGATGATTTTTGCTTAAATCAAAAAACACAAAATTCTTCAATTATTACTTCATCTATCCAAAAAACTATAAAACAAGCTAGCACATCAGATATATCGCCAATTATCCATTGTAAAAATCCACTTGAATACCCAGCACTCTGCATGGCGGTTAGTCAGAGTTGTAAGCCTAAATTAATCGCTATACCGGAAAGAGAGCTAGGCAGAGGGGTTTTAGAAATCCTTCTCAATATCAAAAAAATCCGAACTTCTTTAAATACATTAGACAAATATCAAACATTACACATACTTGGCACTGGTAACCCTATATCTATGATGCTATATGCTTTTGCAGGAGCTGATTCGTTTGATGGACTTGATTGGTGTCAAACAGTCGTTGATTTTGAAAAAGGAACACTTCACCATCCGCTTCAATTGGATTTATATAAGCATCAAAGTAAGTGGGGGCAAAACACCGATATAAATTTTTTCACAAGTTGTTATATGCATAACCTTGAATTTTACAAAAATTGGATGCCCTATCTACAACAAACTATAGAAACGGATCAAATAGAAGTTATGTTGCAACACTACCTTCCCCCTCAATTTTTCGATACTGTTGCATCAGCATTAACAAGTGATATAAAAATCGACGAGGCTTTATATGAAATTATGGCAAATTGATCATGCAGTCAATAATTTATGCAGTGATGTAAATCAACTCGTCAAACGTATTAGTGTTGCTGAGATGACAGAGACACAACTTGTTTATGAGTTATTAATTTGCATACTAGGAAGCGGAGTTAGATATGAAATTGCTGTTGCTTATGCCGCAGGTATTAGGCGTTCTAGATTGGTATCTAAAAAAATGGTATTAAAAAATGAATCTAGTTCTGCCATACAACAATTTTTAACTATGCCTGTACACGCAAAAACAACTGATAAAATGTATAAGCGATATAGGTATCCTGCACGTGGTGCAAATTGCATATCACAATCATTATTTAACATTTACTCCGACTATGGCTCTTTAAAGAAATTAGTTAGTTTAGATCTAGGTTCCTTTGCATTAAGGAGAGAGTTGATTCGTATTTGTCCAGGTATAGGCCCCAAGCAAGCAAGTCATTTTCTTAAAAATATCGGCTATACGGATGAAGTGGCAATTATTGATAGGCATATAATTCGTTATATGGAGATTGCTGGCGATAAACATTTAAATATATCCAAGCTTGCTCGTATCGATAAATATGAAGAAGTGGAAATTCGTTTTATATCAATAGTACGTAAATTTAAGTATTCAGTTTCTGTTGTCGATCAGGCAATGTGGTTCGTAATGAGGGCGTTAAATATGAAGGTTGTGACATGAGCATAGTAACATTACTATCCGGTGGATTAGATTCTTGTCTGATGACTGTTTTAGCTCAAGAAGTTGGCCAGAATCAATTGCCATTGTTCATTAATTACGGACAAATTAATTTGGAGCGTGAGTTACAAGGAGCAATAAAACATACTAAACAATTTGGGCTGAGACAGCCCCAAATTATGGATATAAGCGGCTTTGGTAAGGTTATATCTTCAGGTCTGACAGACCCAACTAAAAATGTGGTTGATGAGGCATTTTTACCTGGCCGAAATATGATGCTGTTGCTAATGGCAAGCTCTTTCGCTGTTCAAAATGAGTGCTCTTCTGTTTCAATAGGGCTCCTTAGAGAAGAAACAGCAATTTTTCCTGACCAAACAGATGATTTTCTTTTTTCTGCGGAATATGCAATATCAAAATCACTTGGAAGAAAAATAGAGATAATTACGCCTTTACGGGACTTTTATAAAAAAGATGTCATCCAACTTGCTAAGGAAAGAGGGATTATATCGTCATATTCGTGCCATGTAGGTGGCGAAACACCTTGTGGCACTTGTATTTCTTGTATGGAATTTAACAATTAAGGAGCTTGATATGGGCGGTGGTGGTGGCTTCGGTTTTTCTCCTACTGATAAGAGTCAGTTGGAGCAAAAGGCGAAAGAAAAAATTGAACAGGCGGGAAATATGAAAACCCGAAATGTCTTTATAAGTTTTTCACATGAAGATATGAATGAAGTAAATTTATTACGTGGTCAGTCAAAAAACGACAATAGTGATTTAGAATTTTCTGATTACTCAGTAAAAAAGGCTTTTGATAGTGAAGATTCTGATTATATTAAACGAAAAATTCGCGAAAAAATAAAAAACACATCGGTCACTATGGTTTATTTATCTGATAAAAGTATTAAGAGTAAATGGGTTAAATGGGAAGTTGAGCAAAGTATAAAAATGGGAAAGGGAGTTATCGCAGTGCATAAAGGCAATACTCCTCCCGCTAATACACCTTCCTATATTAGCGATAATGTTAGCTCAACAGTTCAATGGAATCATGATGCAATAATGGCTGCTGTGAACAAAGCATCAATGGTGAGATAGATGAATCCTGAGCAGTACACTAACAAAAGAGTAGATGATCAAATTGCATTCTATGACACTAAAAGCAAATCTAGTCAAAGTATGTATAAGGGCTTATCTGTCATTCAAATTATTTCCGGGGCTATAATCCCTCTGGTTTCAGGTTTTTCTGATGATATAAATTATTCCGAATGGATTACCGCGTTATTGGGTGTGGCAGTTACATGTGCAACAGCTTTATTATCTTTATGTAAATATCAAGAGCGTTGGATTAATTATCGTACAACTTGTGAAACGTTAAAACATTTAAAACACCTTTTCTTGACGAGTTCTACTCCTTACAAGGACGATGATTCATTTGATATATTTGTAAATGATATTGAGTCAATAATATCTAAAGAAAACTCCGATTGGGGAAAATATATAGCTAAAACCCCTGATGACCAGAACAAACGATAGAGAGATATTGCATGAATTACTGGATTGAGCACTGCGAATTACCTCGACCACGGCCGGAAAACTTTAAGTGGGATGTTTTTATTTCCTATCGTTCTTTAGATCGGATTTGGGCTATTTCATTGTACGACATGTTAACACAGTGTGGTTATACTGTATTTCTTGACCAATTTGTTCTTGTACCAGGAAAGGGGTTAGCCTCACAACTTGGTAAAAATCTTGATAGTAGTGCTAGTGGGGTCTTGATCTGGTCTCAAAATACTGCTGATTCCCAATGGGTAGAGGCCGAGCTAGATTCCATGATGCACAAAAAGAATGAAACTATAGGTACTGATTCTCCGTTTTTCTTTGTTGTTGCATCATTAGATGGGCAAAAACCCCCAGGGCTTCAGGGTGGGCAACTCTATCTTGATTTCTCTGAATACGTTGATGGTCCCATGGGCGCAGACCTTGTCAGGTTAACTTGCGGGTTGGCAGGAAAAGCACTTAGTACTACGGCTGTCAGACATGTCATGGAATTCGAAAAATCTATGACTGAAGAGCCAATAAAACTTCGAGCAATGGCAAAAGCTCAGCTATTTGACAAAATTAAGGAACGCATTGTAAGTAACGAACCTGCATATACTTCCTCAGCAACATTATCAGGTGTTGCAATTGATCTACTTATTCGTGGCAAACAGTATCAAGAGTCAATCCAGATGGCAGAGTTCGCTTTAAAGACATTTCCAAATTCGGTTCGACTTCAACAATTATATGGGCTTGCACTACGACGAGCAGGTAAGCTCGATAACGCTGCTTATGAGTTAAATCTGTTGCTCGAAAAAGGTCATCGTGATACCGAAACATTAGGGATTCTTGCAGCAGTATGGGCAGATTTATGGGAGCATCGGAAAAAAATTAATAATATATCAGGCGCGCGCGATGCATTGGAACATTCACGAAATCTTTACAAAGAGGGCTTTAGCAAAGTCCCCTCTGATACATACACAGGGATAAACGCAGCCTCTAAATCAGTCCTGTTAGGTGAAATGGATGAGGCAATAGCCTTAGCCGATAAGGTGCTAGAACAACTGAAAGAAATGGATAGTGAACGTGATGGAAGACCATCTCATGATTATTGGGAGCGTGTTACTGAACCAGAAGCTCTTTTAATTAAAGGTGACTGGGAACAATCTGTGAATTTATATCATGCTGCGCGTGTTGCTCATCAGCATGAAACAGGAAGTATTCAGTCTACTGCAACTCAGCTAGAACGGTTACTTGGAGTTCTTAGTGTTCCATCAGATATAACACATAAACTGGTTGTTGAATTTAATCTTAAATTATGATTTTTGAACTCAAAGATCATAATTTCATGTAACAGTTTCACTTTTAAAATAGTTAACATGCCCTATTGATTACACAATAACCAATTAGATAGTATGTCCAATGATAAATAGGTCAGAGTAAATAAAAATATGGGGCACCCACAAATTTTAGACTGTTAAATGGCTAAAATTTATGACTGTCCCTTTTATTTTCTTTATGATCCTACTTATATAATTCCCAAATACCGCCAACTACGGACTTACTATTCCAGCCGACTTTTTTATTTGAAGCATCACCTACAACACTAGATTTTCGCTTTTGAGCCCAAGGGTTTACAGCTAAAATTGGTTTTTCGTATTCAGCAGCCCCATCAAGCTCTTTTTGAATCCACTTGCTATAGTTCGCATACATACCCATTGGTATTACGATTACATGGCTTCTTGAGATTTGATTATATAAAGCATCTTTCAATTGTTTATCATCATCGGCATCATGAATTGGGTCATCTTTCGGAACAGAGTAATTGTGAAAATTAAGTGAAGCTTGGCCGGCGCTCCAAGATTGCTCGAAGATCCAATCTGATAGTGTATCGTAGTGATCTGAGTGCGCCCAGGCATGACTGATAAATACGTGAATTTGTTTAGTACTCATTTAAAACTCCATTTGTTGAGAAATTGGTAAACACATAACGCTGCAATAAATTGCGTGCATTAGTGTAAACGAACGAAGTGAGAGACACGCTTAGGCGCGTCAATTTCATTGCCTTGTTAGCCATTTTCACCCACCGCTCCAGATAAAATATCACGAACTAAATCAACAAGATCATCGTTGTTTTTATAAAACCTAACCAATTTTCTAGATGCTGTTTGGTGTATATCTGTACCTTCAATTGCTATCAAATACACCGGCTTCCCAAGTGCTTCCGCAAGCCCGAGTTCGTAGTAACAGCTAGGTCTTTCAAGGGACAAGTCAACAAGAACAAACTCAGATTTACTCAGATCTTGTAACGTTGACTGAAGATTAAAAACCGGATCTTCTGTTGCATAACGTGGAAAATGAGGGCGCAACCCGTGATCATGTGCAACATCAGATATCAATTTTTGACACTTATCTTTATTCGGGTTTGGGCCTATAGGCATAACAACATGGAAAAACACTATTTTTTAGCCTCCTGGATTTCAGCTTTAACAATTGGCGATGGCGTAGACTGTATTTTCGATATTGATTCGTAGTTTCGCCACCCTTCCAATGGAACAGCCAATACAATTAGGACGAATAAAGCTCGAAATGCTTTAGGGATTAAATATTCAATGTGTGAGGATTTCAGTGCAACGATGTTTATACTTTTAACTTCTTCCGCAATTTTAGCTTTAGTCAGAGCATCCCATTCTTTTTCAAATGGCTTATAGGAAATCAAATTTTCATTATTCCCATCACCAAACGATACGAATCTTGCCATCTCATTGATTACAGCGAATTTGGCATTATTGAGCTCTTTAAAATCCCTGATTTGACCAATCCAAAGCGTACAGTATAGAGCAGCCATTCCCGCCAGTAATACGACACTAACGATGCCAGTTATTAGAAAGGCAGGCTTGCCCAGACTCCAGCTTATTATTGCGGCAATGGCGCCTAAAATTGCTATGCAAATTGAATAATTCCATCTGTTAGCTGAATGGCGTCTATCGGTTACTTTTTCTGCTGATTCATAGAACAATTTGAACTCATCGAAAGCGACCCTTTTTCCTGTATTGAACTCTTCCAATTATAAATCTCCGATCTTTCAATTTGATGGCTAACTCTTAAGCATTTATCTCTCGTCTGCGAAGCATGAGAGATAAATGTCTGTTGGACGAAACCATGTGACTCGGCTTAATATGGTTTTTGTTTATTTTACCGCCAGCCCATATGTTCAAAATAATAACAAATTTCTTTAATTACTATTAACTTCATACGTCAACACAGCCTCTTTAGCAAAGAGTCTAGCTTAAAAACTCTCCGAATAATATAGCGGGACAGATCTATTACCTCGTTGCTTTACAACGCTTTATTAATAGCATGCTTACACTATCTCGTTCGTTTCACCCTCCCCAAGCGAGCTGGCAATACTAGATTAATTAACTTCATGCCTGAGTGATGGCAATGCGGGCAAACAGGACCAATTTCATCGCTGGTCACCTCATTTTTATCTATCACAGCTGGTAGAGCTAAACTATCGCGTATAACCACTAATGATTTTCGCCTCACTGAATTAGCCAAAAAACCGTAATAACGCAGCCTCATAAACCCTTTAGGTAACACATGCAGCAAGAAGCGTCGTAACAATTCACTGGTCGAACAATGCATGGTTTTGCGGTCTCGGGAACGATAATCCAAATAATTTAGCGCAACTTGCCCTTGATCGTTTAACGCCAATCGGCTTTCACTAATACCAACACGATTGCAATAACGAGCTAAATATTTCACCACCGTATTCGCATGTTGTAAGGCTGGTTTACTATAAACAACCCACGGTTTTTTCGTAGCTGCATGCAATGTTTGAACGACATCATCAGGTGTTAAACGAAACAATTCTCCCTCTTTACTCATTTCAGATAAATAAGCCAGCATCTTGCCCCGATATTTAACTGACAACGCTTTAACTGGGAATAAGTATCCTTCTTTCCGTGCATTGCACCAGCGTTGATTTGATGTGAGCACCCCACCAGGGATCAAACAGTGTAAATGAATATGCCGATTGAGCTGCTGGCCCCAAGTGTGTAAAACGCACATCATACCCAGCTTGCCATCAAGGTGGTGCCGGGGATTAGCAAAGGCGCTTAAGGTTGCCCAAACAGCCTTAAACAACCCATCATAAATCACCTTAGGGTGCATCGTTGCCCAGCCATTAAATTGATGCGGTAAGGTAAATACCAAGTGATGATAGGTTAATGGCAACATGTCCTTTTCTCGCGCATTAACCCATTGCTCCCGCGCTTGCCCTTGGCAGACAGGACAATGTCTGTCACGGCAAGAGCAGTACCATTGTGTATCTTTCTCGCAGTGGTCGCTGTGCCATTGATAAGTGCCCAATGCACTGGTACGGCAAGCTTTCAGATGGTGCAAGACCTGCCATTGACGCGGTGATACTGACGACGAATCTAAATTAATCAGCCCATCCTCGATAATGTGTTTAAAGGCACCGCTACTCATCACCGTGGCCTAATTGCTCAAGTAAATCGAATTGGCTATCTTGCTCACGCTGATAATGAGGTAGCCAATGAATATAACGAAACGAAGTAAATTTGGGACAGCCATAAAAATCTGACTAATATTTAATGACTTTTAAAGCCCCATTCATTTTAGTGAAACTATTTACCACCAAAAGTCGGAGCGCGCAACGACACTAAGCCATTGATTTACTAAGACAAGACAGTTCATAGAATTACTGAGCGAAGTATTTAAAAAATACGATGAATCAAATTTATTGCTCAATACATTCAAGTCCGAACTAAGGCGTTATTAAGCTAGAGATTAAAGCACAGTGTCTATAAGTTGGCCGTACTTTGCCACTTTAACCGACATACAGCGGTCTCACAGTAGTTCTAACAGTCGCTATCGGGAAAAAGCGCCTAACAGTATTCTTTTATACCTAAACAGGCAGTAAAAGTTATTAGATTAAAGCGGCGCACCTCTCACTTCTCTGTTTGTTTTTTAACCAACGATTGACTTATGCTTCAAATTCTATAGAGTACTCCCCAGCAAGAAAGAAAGCCTTTTGTTTACGTTCTCCATTTCGTTGTTTTATTAATAATACCTCGCTCTGTAGTTTTTAAGTTTCAGTCTGTTTTTACGCTATTCAAGCCTATTGAAGGCAACATTTTTATTAAAATTACAGGATAATATTATGTCTAATAAAGTACAAGGTACCGTTAAGTGGTTCAACGAATCTAAAGGTTTTGGTTTTCTAGAGCAAGCTTCTGGCCCAGACGTTTTCGCTCACTTCAGCGCTATCTCAGGTGACGGCTTCAAAACTCTTATTGAAGGCCAAAAAGTAGAATTCACAGTTAGTGATGGCCAGAAAGGTCCTCAAGCTGACAACATCGTTGCTATCTAATTTTAGATGCCTTTTAGCCTGTTCTTCAGGCTAAGATAAGATGTTATAAATGGTAAACCTTCGGGTTTGCCATTTTTTTTTGCTCAAAGATAGTGTTTATAGATAGAACGTCCATAATAACATTATGGATATTAAACACGTTTTAAGACCAAACGTATTTTACGCCGTAATCAATCACCGATAAGCTAGCAGCGTAATAAGTGACAAATTAGCCAGCTTTAATATGAGCCGCCGCCCAAAATGTTGGATAATTTTCCGATCGAGCGATTCAGATTTTATTAAAAGTTATATCCACTGGCTCACAGTGCTGTTAGTCTCAGTTGTAAATGCAAACCATTATCGAGTAGCGTATGAAAAAGCCTTCGCCGAAACAACTAACCGTCTTAGATTCAAAGCAGATCACGCCCAATATGCAGCGTATTACCTTACATGGCGATGCACTAGCCGAGTTTCCGCCAGAGTGTGCAGGTAGCTATATTAAGCTGTTATTTAATAGCACTGGCACTACTGATTTAAGCTCAATCGCTGGGGGCGAGCGTCCGGTTATGCGAACTTACACCATTGCTCAATTTTCATCGGCTGAAAATACCATTGAAGTTGATTTTGTTCGTCATGTGACTGCCGATTTACAATGTGGTTTCGCGGCGCGATGGGCAATGCATGTTCAAGTTGGCGAGACAATTAACATTGTAGGGCCAGGTAACATTAACGACATGAGCACAGACGCTGATTGGTTCTTGATGGTCGCTGATATGACAGCATTACCGGCTTTATCTGCAAAAATTCGCCTGCTGCCACGAGACGCGACAGGTTACGCGGTAATAAAGGTGATTGAATCGGCTGATGCCCAGCCAATAGACGCGCCGACAAACTTCAAAGTAATTTGGTTAACCGACCAAGAATCGCTAGTTAACCAAGTAGAATCCTTACCTTGGTTAGACGGTGTCGCTAGTGTCTGGACCGCCTGTGAATTTGACTCAATGCGGGCTTTACGCAATTATTTTAGAAATGACAAACAAGTGCCGCGCGAAAACATCTATCTGAGTAGTTACTGGAAGCAAGGGGTAACAGAAGATGGGCATAAAGTGATAAAACAGCAAGACGCTAAAAACAGTCAGTAACTTTTGATCTTAGATCAAAAAGCCAACGTCACTTTTATGATGTTGGCTTTTTATTTTCGACTAAATTTTAAAGTTACTAACCAAGTTATTTAAATCTTGAGTTGTTGATGACAAATTCTCGCATGAACCGTTTATTTTTTCCGATTCTTGCGCGTTTAAATCTGATGCATCTTTAACATCGATAATATGAGTATTAAGCTCTTCAACAACGCTGGCTTGTTGCTGAGTCGCGGCGGCCACTTGAATGCCCAAGTTAGAAATAGTGTCAATTGCGCTGCCAATTTTTTCTAAGCTGTCTCCTGCCTCGTTGGCGCTAGCAACCGAGTCGCTGGCCAAACTTAGCCCAGTCGACATTGCATTAACTGCCCCTTCGGCCCCTATTTGCAGTTTCTTAATCATTTGACTAATTTCGCCAGTAGACTGTTGTGTACGCAAGGCTAGGGTTCGTACCTCATCAGCGACAACGGCAAAGCCACGCCCTTGCTCACCCGCGCGGGCCGCTTCGATTGCAGCATTTAGCGCCAGTAAGTTTGTTTGATCTGAAATGCCGCTAATCACACTAAGAATACCGCTAATATCGCCAATATCTTTAGCCAGGTTTTCAATCACGCCTGCCGCGGTATTAATTTCTTCGTAGACCAAGTTTATTTTACTGATCGTTTGAGTGACAACGACCTTACCTTGTTCTGACTCTTGGGCCGAATGCGCGGCCGCATCGACTGTGTCTTGAGCGTTGAGCGAAATTTCACGAATAGAGGCCGCCATTTCGGTCACTGCCGTTGCGATCATGTCGATACTACGTTGTTGATGTTCAATATTCACTAACGTGCTGTTTGAACCTGTAGAAAGCTGACTAGATATTGTATTAATCTGTTTGGCATTTTGCACCACGCCAGCGACTATTTCTTGTAACTGAGCGGTAAATTGATTAAACGAGGTTGATAATTTTCCCACTTCGTCTTCGCTGTGCACAACCAACTTTTTGGTTAAATCAGCATCGCCTGACGCGATATCACCCAGCATATTTGACGCTTCTTCTATCGGGCGAGCAACGGTGATAGCCAGCCATAAGCCTGCGGCAATTAAAGCCAGGGCGACCACTAAACTTATTAGTACTAAAGATATTATTGCTTGGTTGATTGATCCGTACACTTCGTCACTTGGCAAGACGACCAAGGCGTACCAATCAAGCTCTGGAATATATTTAGAGGCAACGATTAATGCTTGCTGCTCTAACTCAACAATATTTACGCCGGTGTTATTAAGCAATTGGGACTGTGCACCAGCAAATAAGGTATTAATATTATCGCCTTTAGCCGATTGGCCTTGAGGTTGTAACATCACCTTGCCAGTCGCATCGGCAAGAAGAACATATCCATTTACCCCCACCTTGAACTGAGTGATAAAGTCAGACAACTGTGGCAAACCTAGGCCGATCCCAGCAACGGAATTTTCACCTTTAGCACGATAATTAATAAATAGCGTCGGTGATTTATTTTGTTCGTCGATATCAATAGCTAGGACATAATCTTTCCCGCTATTTATAAATTGGTAATACCACTGATCACTTGCTGCATTCGCACTAAAGTTTCTAATAAAACCATTTTCGGTATAAAAACCTTTGTCTTTACCATCGAGGTAGAATGCGGTAATTGCTTGATTTTTAGTTTTTATATGGTGAAGATACTCGACCAGTGAACTACTATGATCTTGATCGAGTGCTTGCGCTGATATCAGCGTATTATTTGCCATACCTTTAGAGGTGATAATAGCATGCTGTATTTGTTGGCTAACACCATAAGCCACATTATTGAGAGTTAGCGGGATTTCTTGCTGATTAATACGTGACGATACGAGGCTGTGCATTGCATTGCTGGTCATCAGTGTGGTGATAATGATACTAATAAGCAATGAGCCGGCAATGATGCCCGATAGTTTATAACGAATAGATAATGATTTTAGCATAGGGAGTCTCTTAGTTGGCGACGTACTTTCGAAAGTATAGCTATCCATGCTAGATGTGTGAGGTGTAGGTTTACAAAGTGTGATACTGGTATCGGTTTTTCTACGCCGATGATTATAGTTTAAATTGCGTAAAACCACCATGGGGCATAGCACACGAGTTACCGACATCAGTTTTGTCATGATATTTTTCGATATATTTAGATGACTATTAGTGTGCAAGAATAAGTACAACAATAGGTATAACAATAAGTATAACTAGAGAGCAAAAATGAAATATTTAACGAATGAATTTTTACAGCAGCACTGCAAAAGCATCTTAGATTTTTACACCCCTCATGTGGTTGATACTAATGGCGGATATTTTCAAAATTATCATGATGACGCAACGCTTTTTTCGAAAGACAAAAAACATTTAGTCAGTAGCACTCGCATTATTGTCAATTACGCTTTAGCTGCTATTACCTTTAATAATGAAGACTATTTGGCCATTGCTAAACACGGCTTAGATTATTTAGAAAATGCCCATTGGCAAGCCGATAGCCACAGTTACGCTTGGGCTATTGCTAATAATGAGCCTGAGGACATGACAGAGCAAGCCTATGGTTACGCTTTTGTGTTATTGGCCTACGCTGCGGCTAAAAAGGCCGGAATTATTGCTAATGACGACAAGCTAATTGCGACCTACGAGATGCTCGAACAAAAATTTTGGCAAGATGATTTTGGTTTATATGCCGATGAAATAAGCCCTGCTGGCATCTTAAGTACCTATCGTGGCCAAAATTCAAATATGCATTTATGTGAAGCGATGATTGCAGCCTATGAAGCGACTAATAATTCGTTATTTTTAGATCGCGCCAAGTTACTGGCGCACAATATTGCAGTAAGACAAGCCAGCCTGACCGACAACTTAATTTGGGAACATTACACCCTTAACTTTCAGCCAGACTGGCAATACAATAAAGACGACCCCAAAAACCTTTATCGCCCTTGGGGTTTCCAGCCAGGACATCAAACAGAGTGGGCCAAACTATTGTTAATGCTTAACCGGCATGCACCTGAGGCGTGGTTAGTTGAACGGGCGACATTTTTGCACAACAGCGCTTACGACCTAGCATGGGACGCTGAATTTGGTGGGCTTATTTACGGTTTTGATCCCACCAATAAGTGGTGTGATGACGAAAAGTATTTTTGGGTTCAAGCAGAAAGTTTTGCTAGTGCAGCGTTATTGTATGCACAGACTAAAGAGCAAAAATATTTAGACCAATATAATGCTATTTGGCAATATTGTGATCAGCACTTTGTCGATCATGTTTATGGCGCATGGTTTAGAGTATTAAGCCGAGACAACGTTAAAAACTCGAATGAAAAAAGTAGTGCTGGCGCTAAGTGTGATTATCATACATTGGGGGCATGTCTGGAAGTATTAAGGACCCTAAATGAGTAAGCGTAGTAAATAAATATAGCTCAAGTTAGGGCTTAAAATGATTCACTGCTAAGTCCCATATTAGGCCGAGCAGCTTTGATGCTCGGTTAGGTTAAACTCATCAAAGAACTCTTTGAGACTATCAAGCACATCTTGGGCACAATCAAACGCCTGATAACTAACCTGGTAGTCTTGGTCTAGCTCTCTTAATAGGGTTGTTTTAATGGGAGCATCTGACATATATGCATAAAACACCGGCTTGGGATTGCTCGAGTGAATGTTATAGGCCAGTTCATATGCCCCGCTTTCGCTCATTGATGTTCTAATAAAGATCATTGCATCGCATTCATCGATAAGCCCTAACCTGTAATCTCTAAAGTTTTTGGCAGTAAATGCCAATTTAGTCCGCTGTTCAAAGTCACTTTTAAACGAGTCTTTATTTAGCGCATTTGCGCCCGTTACAAATTCAACCCTAGGATGTTCACTCATAATACCGTCAAGCACAGTTTGAATAATGCCTTGCTGTTGCTCATCGGCTTGAGTAAAGCTTTGTCTTATAAATAATTTGATATCAACTCCTTTATGATAATTAGATTTAGGGCAATGTATTAGTTACTGTCCATGCAGTCTCAGTAGCGATACCTTTCCTTGGTGAAGTAGCTCAAATCACGGTACCACTACCAAAAACATATTTATAGTAATTTAACGATACGTAATTTCATTATTTGGCGCAAAATCAGCAGGATTAATCGGAGAATTTACTTCGATATATTCTTTAAGCACTTCGGCATCGACATAACCGGTGTTAACAAACGCAGGGTGAGCAGTGATGTTTGGATAACCGTCACCACCTGCGGCATTAAACGACGGAATAGTAAAACGATATGTATTGTTCAAGTTGATTGCCTTACCTGCAATGACTACGTTCGATACCTGGCCATTGGCCACGCTCATCGAGATGTTGGCAAATTGGGCGAACGCGCCAGAGTCTTTTTGTTTGGTCGCGACAACATTTAGATAATCCATCAACTGCGCACCTGACATGTCGACAGAAGTCACAATGTTACCAAACGGCTGCACGGTTAAAATATCTTTGTAAGTGATTACGCCAGCTTCAAACGACGCCCGCACTCCGCCTGAATTCATTATCCCAAAATCGGCTTTGGCGCGTTGCATGTGAGCAGTAGCAATTAAACGGCCGAGGTTGGTCTGATTATTACGAACCACGTTACGCTCTCCTTGCAGTAATCCGTCCGTCTGGCCAATTTTAAGACTTAATGCTGCTTGGCCTTTCTGATAAAAAGGTTTCAGCTTGGCAAAAACGCTAGGATCTTGCGCTATTTCAGCTTGGATTAAGACCCGCTTTTTCTTGCCGTCGACTTTGATTTTTTTCTTTAAATTAACAGGAATAAGCTGGTACGACTGCAGCATAAATTCGCCATTTTTAAAGCTGTAATCAGCACGGCCAACATATTTACCCCATTCATGCGCTTGCACAATATCGGTGCCGTTTTGCACGTCAGGCATACAAGCTTGGCCAGGTTTAAAGCTTGCGTATTGTGCGCCTTCCATACAGACCGGCTCTTGAGAGTGACCGCCCACGATCATGTCGAGATCGCCTGCGTTAAGATAACGTGCCAATTGCACATCCCCCGGCGCGTTCGAACCATTGGCACCGTTTAAATAATGGCCCATGTGAGTAGCTGCAATAATTACATCTGGATTTTCAGTCGCCTTTAGTTGCGCTATTACCTTTTTAGCTTCGACTTTTGGGTCGCGAAATTCTAATTCACTGATAAATTCAGGGTTACCAATATTGGCAGTATCTTCAGTGGTTAAGCCAATAACCGCAATTTTGATCCCGCTTTTATTAAAAATTTTGTAAGCGTCAAACATCCGCTGGCCATCTTTATAGATGTTGGCTGAAATAAAGGGGAAATTTGCCCAGTTTTCTTGCTTTGCCAGAACGTCGAGCGGGTTATCAAATTCGTGGTTACCTAATGTCATTGCATCGTAGCCAATCATATTCATCCCGATAAAGTCAGGCTCGGCATCTTGCAGATCAGATTCTGGAACACCGGTATTAATATCTCCACCCGATAATAGCAGCACCGAACCACCAGCAGACTTCACCTGGGCGCGGATATTTTTAATCAAGGTAGCACGCGCAGCCATGCCACGTTCACCATATTTGTTTTGCCAGAAATTACCGTGATTATCGTTGGTATGCAAAATGGTCAAATTATATGTTTTATCTTGGATCCAATCATGGCTAGTCATTGCTCTATTCGATTGTTCGGTATTTAAACTAGAACAACCGGCTGTAATAGCTAGCGCTAAGGTGGTTAAAGCGATATTTTTATAAGTCATTTTTTTACGCCTACAAGTAGTAATTACTGAAAAATCGAGTATGACCTAAATAAGCTTCTAACTCTACCAAAACACTTTAAGTCACATTTGTTTAAATAAATCAATAAGTAAGGCCAAATCAAAGTTTTATCGACTTAAACAAGCGTAACCAGTAGCAAATATTCCCATAGAAATTTAAAGCTACAACCGGTTACGCTTATTCTTTATTGGCAGCGGGCTCAGGCAAAGAATTTGTTTGAGCAGCTATAGTCGGGTAAGCAAACAACACCTTAAGTTTAGCCACCAGCCCTTGCTGCTGCTTAGCTTGCGCCAGTAAATATTGCCACTGGTGAAACGTAATAAAGAGTGGGTTATTACTGTTAATTTGCCCAACAATGCCATAAGTGATCGGCTTGTTGAGATCCTCTTGCGCATAAGTAGAAAACAGCTTATCCCAAATAATCAGGACCCCGGCATAATTGCGGTCGATATAACCTTCATTCGTCGCATGATGCACTCGGTGATGTGACGGTGTATTAAACACTTTTTCAAAAACTCCCAGCTGGCCAACGGTTTGGGTATGCACGAAAAACTGAAAGGCTAAATTAAGCGCTACCACGCTAAAGACAATGTTAGGTTCAAAACCAAGCAAGATCATCGGCATCCAAAACACCCACATGCCAGCGATTGGATACATCAGGCTTTGCCGAAAGGCGGTGGTGAAATTCATCTTAGTTGAACTATGATGCACCACATGGGCGGCCCACAACCAATGAATGTTATGCGAGGCGCGATGAAACCAATAATACAAAAAATCTTGCAGTAAAAAGGCAGTAAACAACGTCCATACATTTAACTCAATTTCAAACAATCGAAATTGATGCAGCCAATAAAAAAATGGCATCAGCAAAAACAAAGCAACTGCATCCGAGCCTTGGTGCATTAAGGCTAAGGCCGTATTGGCTATGGAGTCTTGTAGCTGATAATGACGACGATGTTTAATTACTTCCCACGCAATGCACACAAAAAATATTGGGCTAATCGCCAATAAGATCAAGGCGACGTTCATTGCGGTTGCTCGCTGACAAGCGCAAAATATTGCACTATATTATCTAAACCCTTGCCAATATCATGCTTAATAACCAAGGCAACTAACCAGTCTGGCTGCCACCACGGGGCACTGCATTTGATGGTGTAATCAAGATTTGTTGCCAAACCATTATTCGTGAGATAAATATCACCTCGATGGTTGGTTACCGGCCCTTTACCCGTTATTTTATAAGCAATGTGCTGGTCGCCAGCAACAATAATTTGCTCTAAGAATGTTGAACCTCGCATAGTAAGCCGGCGAATAGCACCCACCCCGCCCGGTAACTCATCGCTGTTTTGGGCTTTAACCAATTCGTATTTTGCGTTAAAGAAAAGTCCTAAATTGGCATGGTCAAGCAACAGTTCTCGCACCACTGCTGGGCTGGAATTAATTGTTTTAGAGAATTTAATATTGAGCATAATGTGTTCTACATGAATGATTAGCAACTTATAGAATAATAAATAGATCCGTGGCAGACTTGCCACAGCGTGACATTATTTTTGTCTTTAGGTGACACAATGAAAAACACATCTCAAGCGTACTTTAACAGCGTATTAAATTTCCTCAAGCAGCGGGAAATTGAACCAGCGGTAGCACTCAATGCCATCGGTTTTCCTGAGTTTAGTCATTACAGCGCGCAGCAACGAGTGAGCTTAGAACATTACAGTGCCATGCTAGACTACGGCGTAATACAGCTGAACGATCCGTTATTTGGCTTCCACCTAGGCCGCGACATTCACAATGTCGACTACGGTGTGCTGGGTTATTTGATTGAATCGAGTGAAAACTTAGCGGGCGCGATTAATAACTTGCTCAAATTTGATCGCTTGGTGGCTAATATCGGCCAATCTAAATTTGATATTAGTGAGCATCATGCTTCCATTAGCTGGCTACCTTACGAGCAATGCACTGATCAGATCATTTTACGCAATATGACCGCTTGGTTAACCACCGCCAGACGACTGCTTAGCGATGAGTTAAATCCAATAAAAGTATCGCTGCAAGGACATTATACCAAGCAGCAACTAACTTATCTGAGTCAATGGTTTGCTTGCCCGGTTCAGTGCAATAAAGTGATAAACCAAATCGATTTCCCACTCGAGTTTTTAACCCGTAAATTTAGGACTGACAACAGCTCATTACATCAAGCGATGGTTGCCCTGTCACAACAACAATTAACCAAGCTAAACGACAACCAAGCTGACGATAATATAAAACATCAGGTTTGTGCCCTGCTTAATAACCAGCACGATTTACAGCAATGCACACTGGTGAATTTTGCCAGCCTACTAAATATTTCGCCGCGGACATTGCAACGAAAATTAAAAAATGAACACAGCCAATTTGGTCAATTATTAGATCTAGAACGCCAGCAACGTGCCCAAACACTTATCGGCACGTTAAACCTAAGTGACTTGGCGCTACAACTTGGCTTTAATGAGCAAAGCTCTTTAAACCGGGCGTTTAAACGCTGGCACGGCTGCTCGCCCAAAGTTTATTTACAGCGCGATAATGACGTTACTATTAAACAAACAACCGAATAAACGTAAGTGGCGGCTAAGCTAATTATTTATACAGCGCCCTGCTGGTAGTCCAAAATGTTCTCGAAAGCTATTTTGAAATACAACTCATAACTATTGTGCTCAACGTAACCCAAGTGAGGCGTTGCCGTTACATTAGGCAATAACAATAAAGGCTCGTTGTCTTTTGTTGCTGGTTCAATGTCATAAACATCGATTGCTGCTCGCTTGGTTGGGACCGAGCACATTTCATTATACAAAGCCGATTTCTCAACCAGTTCAGCGCGGCTAATATTGAGAAATAACGAGTCTGGTTTCATTACTTTTAGATCATCAGCGGTTACACAGGCCATGGTTGCTTCGTTTAAGCGCAAGTGTAATGACACAATGTCTGACTGGGCGAAAAATGCCTGCTTAGACGTTGCCGCTTCGAACCCATGTTCAGCAGCAAGTTTTCGAGCGTGTTCACTGCCCCAAATAACCACCGACATCTCAAAAGCTTTAGCGTATTGAGCAATGCGCTGGCCAATTTTTCCATAGCCCCAAATACCGAGTGTTAAGCCGTTTAAGCTGCGACCTAAACCGAGTTCTCCCGCACATTGCCATTGATTGTTAGCTTTGAGGTTAGCGGCGTAAGTCGGGATATGACGAGAAGCAGACATTAACAGCGCCCAACACAGCTCCGACGGCGCAACTGGTGATCCACGCCCTTCAAGCACCTTAACCCCATATTCTTCGCACAGCTGCGGATCAATATGGTTACTCACTTTGCCGGTTTGACTGATTAATTTAAGCTTAGGCAGCCGAGCGAGCAGTGATTGCGTAATAACGGTTCGTTCACGAATTAAAACCAACGCATCAAAATCGGCAAGCTCAGTAATAAGCTCTGGCTCTGACAATGTTGTGGTAAAAATGGTGACATCATGGCTTGCAAGTAGCTCAAAGCATTTTAGATCTTTGACCACATTTTGATAATCATCCAATATAGCTATTTTCACTAAACTCTCCTTTGGGTTAAGCGTGATCGAGCGAGCCTGATATTCATCGACCAGTAAAAGTCATTGCCGATGCATAGTTACTAAATATTGAAATACCTTAGCATCTAATTGAAATAACTTCAGTTACAACTTAGTCGAGAGCGACGACATGACTACCATTGACCTAAGTTATCGACCTTGTGAACTAACGATGAAACTCGTTGTTATCGGTGCCTGAACGGCGGGAATTTTGTAACATTCTATTGCTAGCGCATTATGTCATTAACAACCTGCCCAATAATTTACATATCTTCTTAACAATGCTTTAAAAATATATACCTGCATCTGGCCATTGAGGTATAATTTTGCGCACCAATTACGCTCTTCTAATTCACTGAATAAACTGAGAATACAAATGACTGGTCAAGTTACAAACAACGCACTTATTGATAATTTAGTTGCCCTTGTCGGCGCTAAATTTACGCTGACTGATGCGGCTAAAAAGCAACCTTATTGTAAGGGGTTTCGCTTTGGCGCTGGTGAGGCGCTAGCCGTTGTTCGACCGGCCACTTTGTTTGAAATTTGGCAGGTACTTGAAGCTTGTGTTGCTGCTGATGTCGTGGTCATTATGCAGGCGGCCAATACCGGCCTTACGGGCGGTTCGACGCCCGATGGCAACAATTATGATCGCTCTATTGTTATCATTAGCACCATGCGGATTAGCGATATTCAACTGATCAACAACGCAGAACAAATTGTCGGCCTCGCAGGCAGCACCTTATTTGGTTTAGAAGATGTGCTTAAGCCACATGGTCGTGAACCGCACTCGGTGATTGGTTCTTCGTGCATTGGCGCATCAATTGTCGGTGGTATTTGTAATAATTCCGGTGGCGCTTTGGTACAACGCGGCCCCGCTTACACTGAATTGGCGCTTTACGCACAAATTGATGACCAAGGGCGGCTTTCACTGGTTAACAACTTAGGGATCGAGCTTGGTGATACGCCAGAGAAAATATTAAACAATTTACAGCAGCAAAATTACAGCGCGAGCGATGTCGGCACCCCTTCAGAGCGTGCATCAGACAATGAGTACCATGAACGAGTAAGAGACATCGACGCCGATACGCCATCACGTTTTAACAACGACGGACGTCGCCTTTACCAAGCGGCTGGCTCAGCTGGAAAATTAGCGGTATTTGCCGTGCGTATCGACACTTACCCAATCGCTAAAAAGCAGCAAGTTTTTTATATTGGCACCAACGATCCGCAGGCGCTGGCAAAAATTCGTCGTGACATGCTTGGCGGCTTTAAAAACCTGCCAGTGTCTGGCGAATACCTGCACCGCGATTGCTACAATGCTGGCGAAAAATACGGTAAAGACACCTTTATCGTTATCGACAAGCTTGGCTCAAAATACATTCCTAAAATGTTTGCGATCAAACGTTACGTCGATCGTATTGCCGGTAACTTCAAGTTTTTACCGAGTAAATTCTCAGACATCGCGATGCAGTATTTAAGTTACCTATGGCCTAGTCACCTGCCTAAAAGAATGAATGACTACCGCGATCAATACGAACACCACTGGATTGTGGAAATGAGTAATGATGGCGTCGACGAAGCGCGCGTCTATCTTGAAGAGTTCTTTAAAAACAACGATGGCAACTTCTTCGAGTGTACTAAAAAAGAAGGCGAGCAAGCGATACTGCATCGCTTTGTGGTTGGCGGCGCAATTGGCCGTTACCAAACCATGCACGCTAAAGATTTGGGCGCTTTAATGACCATAGACGTCGCGTTCCCGCGTAACGAAAAACAATGGTTTGAAACGCTAGCACCAGAAATCGACGATTTAATCGCGGTGAAATTTTATTACGGTCACCTGTTCTGCCATGTTATGCACCAAAATTATATTCTCAAAAAAGGTGTCGACGCTAAAACTTTGAAAAACAAAATTTTAGCCACTTTTGACGAACGCGGCGCCGAGTACCCTGCCGAGCACAACGTAGGTCACGAGTATGCAGCAAAAGATACTTTAAAGTCGTTCTACCGCGAGCTAGACCCAACCAACTCGTTTAATCCGGGCATAGGTAAAACCACTAAGTGCAAACACTGGGCTGAGCCAGACGCTTAATTTGTTGGTAAGTAATATCAATTCAAATTGATATAAACTAATTTTAAAGGGTGCTTATTGCACCCTTTTTTCTTATTCAGCCCGTGTTAGAACATTGCTGTCGGCCACCGTATCTTGTTCTTCACTGCGACCAACCCGGCTAAAAAATATAAACTCAGCATTCTTTATCGCCAATTTGCACTAGGCTTAAGCAATTGTACTTTTTGCCCCTTGATTGAAGAATAGGGAATTTATACCAATGGCCGACTCAACATTTACCCCTGCCGACATACCATCCGATCTGTTTAGCGAGCAACAATGGTGTAGCGGTGAGCTATGCCAAGAACATAACCTCAAGTTGTTTTTGACACGCCGCGCGAGCAATAACCAACCAATGCTTAATTTTTCCTTGCCCAAAGCACAACTCGAATCGATAAACTTAGTAAAGCAGGGTTCTAAATCTGGTTATGCCCTAACTAATGGTGACTTTTATCGCGCCAATTTTAAAAATTCCCACTGTTTTAAGCTCAATTTAAGCGGCAGTTCTTTAATGAAAGCCGACTTTTCAGGCGCTAATTTACATTGTGCCAATCTTAACGGCTGTAACTTACTCGGTACTATTTTTGATGGCGCAAAACTGGAACATGTGCAGTGGGGCGACAAGGTATTGCAGGAATATCAGGGCGAAAGTGCTAAGTCTGTTGATAAAAAAATTGATTTTTATCAGCAAGCCGAAGAAATATATCGCAACTTAAGACTGGTCTCCGAGCAGCAAGGCTTGTTCGAAATAGCGGGTACATTTTTTCAACGTGAAATGACGATGCGGCGCAAACAAATGCCACGCTTTTCAATTAGACGCGGCTTATCAAAAATAGTCGACTTGTTCTGTGGTTACGGCGAACTACCGATTCGAGTCGTGATGTTTACTTGGGCCGTTATATTATTTTTTGCGATATTATTTTTTTTCTCAGGATTACAATATGCAGGTAATTCGATCGGGCTAGATTTAAACCAAAGCCTGACAGACAACTTTGAAGCATTTATAAACTGTGGCTACTTTAGCATCGTCACCTTCACAACCTTAGGTTATGGCGATATAACCCCGGTTGGTGCAATATCACGAATATTGGCCTCGGCTGAAGCACTATTTGGTAGCTTTACTCTCGCGCTGTTTGTGGTGGTCTTTGTCAAAAAAATGACCCGATAAACCGCCAGTACTTTTCCAACAACTTCATTAAAGAGAAATCGTTGGCGGTTAGTTTCTAGTTTGAATTAGGCTTGGCCCATCGCAGCGATGCTTAGTTTAATCATGCGTTACTTGCTGGCACTAATAATTTCATAATCCAAGGTGGTTCTAGCACACTCTAATGCTTCAATCACCATTTGCTTACCTTTGGCATTCGCAAACAGCATCGCGAGATAATTACTGCCCATCGGCGGAGCCACGACCAAGGCATTGGTCGTGGCAATTTGAACCAGTTTTTCGATGCTAGGAATAGCGACAACCGCCGCACTATTTTTTATCCCGCTAAATTTTCCCACTTTATCAGCAGAGATACAGTAACTACCGCTAAAGGTATCCTTAAGATGATAGTTAGGCTTTTTTCCCAGTGCTAAGTCGACCATAAAGTTAATGGGATTGATGTCGTGGAATAAATTTAAACTGGTAATAAAACCTAACCGCGCTGCTAATTCTAAAACAAAACATTGGCCGTTGTGCTTCCTTACCTCAATGTGCATTGGCATATTATTTAAACCTAACGCGCCTGCTGCTTGCTGACAAATTTGTTGTAACTCTGGCGCCAGCGGCACAATTGTGCAAGGCGTTAATACATGCATTCTGTCATCAAAATAAGGACCTTGGCTTAAGTGCGGTTTTTCTGCCAAGACTAAGCCGACAAATTGATGATTATGAATATAGCCATCTATTGCAACCTCCTCACCACTAAGATATTGCTGAATCAACAAGCTGTGGCATGAGCTATCATCTTGATAATATTTTTTCATCACAAACTTATTTTCGCGCCGTGTTCGCGTGACGGCACGTTTAAGTTGCTCCATATTGTCAGAACGAATAACTCCCTGACTCGCAAACCCAGCCAAGGGCTTGCTAATGAGTGGAAAGCCACCAGCGAGCTTAATCGATGCTTCAATGTCATTGCCATCGAGCAGCGAATATTGCGGGATCTTTACTTGATACTTTGCTAACGCTTGCGCCATTAAATGTTTGTTTCGTAACGACAGCGCCTGTTCTGGCGACACACCATCGAGATTAAAGAACCGATTAACGTAAGACGAAAACATCATACTCGCTTCGCTATTTGCCACACATGCGATCACATGATAACGAGCACTTAGTTGTTCAAATAGCTTGGTCATTGCATGTGTATCTGTGAAAGAAACGCGCTTGACCACCATGGCTAAGTCAAGATGCTCAAGCGCCGTTTCGGGCTCAACTAACAGCACAAAGCTATATCCTTTGCTAAGATTATTAAATAAATCGAGCTTGTACGCAGGCAGTCCAACGAGGATCACGACATCGTTTTTTTGCTGAACATCATCATTAAAAAAATTCATATAGGGACCTACTAATGAAACATTATAAGGAAATATTTGATGCCAGAGGACATGACTACAATAGCGCTTCGCTTATTTCTCCCCAAGCTAGATTGGGCGAAATAGACCAATTACTGTCATTAGTTGAAATTAATAATCAAATGACAATCGTTGATATTCCTGCTGGCGGTGGCGTTGTTGCCTCAAGAATACAAGCACTGCAGCGCCCTTATAAAAAGCTTTATTGTGTCGAGCCTTCACAATCTTTTGCCGCGACCATTCCAGCTGATTTTAGCGTGCTAAACAGTCCAATTGATAACACACAACTACAACACAGCAGCTGTGACTTAATTTTAAGTCTAGCTGGGCTACACCATTGTTGCAATCGAGTGGATATTTATCACCATTGGTATCAACGACTAAAGTCAGCAGGCCAATTAGCGGTTGCCGATGTCAGAGCCGACACCCCTACCGCACAATTTTTAAATGGCTTTGTTAATCAAAATAATAGCCAAGGCCATCAAGGTGATTTTATTAGTGATAAAGAGTTTCAAGATTCGTTAACCGATGTTGGTTTTTGTGTCGAGTCAAATCAACTAGTTGATGTTCCATGGCATTTTGATAACTTGAATCAACTTGGTCAATTTTGCCAGCTGCTGTTTGGGATCGACCAAGCGTCGATACCTCAAATAATTGATGCTGTCGCCGATATTGTTGGTATTAGCGAAACCAAAGAACAAATATCAATAAACTGGCAACTTCAATATGCCTATGCACTAAAGCGATAACCAAGCGACAATAGTAACAAAGCGGCTTAGCCAATTTTCTCGCGGCTGTGATCCCAGATTTTAAATTTTCTTAACTATTTGGCGCAATAGTCTATTTAATTGCTGCACGTCTTGCTTTGTTACCGGCGTTTTAGAGCCGTATGTTATGTCATTATAGTAATGGGTAAACGCACGAATTTCATCGCTGACAACCGGATATTTAGCCACCACAAGCTGGCAATATTGATTAGGGCTCATATGTATTGCCCGAATAACATCGTGTCGCTCTAATTGCTTTACCATGGTTAAATAAACACGGTCAAAGCGCTGTTGTGGCGTTAATCGGCGGAACTTAAAACCACTTTGCCACCATAACAACAAAGCAATACCAAGTAACAAACTGATGGTAAACGTAATTATTTTAAAACTGCTCAGCTTACCTAACAACATTTCTAATAATTTTTGCTGCTTCTCGTTGTTATATTCAACCACCCAGCGGCTCCAGTAAAATTCAACATTTGCCAAAGACAACCGCAAGCTATTGATCCAAGGGACTTCTTTATAACGTACTAAGCTAAACCTGTTACCCCCAAAAAAAGGCTGGTTTTGTTGATTTTCTAAGGTTGAGACAATTCGCTTAGCATCAATACTGGCAGTGGGATCAACGCGTAGCCAGCCCAAACCGGCAATCCAAATTTCATTCCATGCGTGGGCATCATATTGATAAACATTAAGGTAACCAATTTCTTCATTCCATTCTCCACCGAGGTACCCAGTAACAACCCGCGATGGAATGCCGGCATATCGCATAATTAATGAAAAAGCACTGGCATAATGAGAGCAAAACCCTTGCCGAGTATTAAACATAAAATCATCGACACTGTCCTCTCCTAATAAGGGCGGGTTAAGGGTGTAATAAAAGGGTTGTTGGTTAAAGTATTTCAACACAAACTCGGCAAACTGGTGATCATCGCTAATTTTAGCGCGCCACTCTTTTACCCAGCGCTTCGTTTGCTGATTGCTATCGGCAGGCAGTTGCAAGTTCTGTTGCTGCTGTTTTTTCGATAACGATAGTTTTCTGGCTAAGTTAGGATAACTCGTGACACGATAAGCGGTGGTCGAGGCTACTGGCATTGCATATTTTAAGGTTAAATCAGCCAGCTGTTTTACGTCGCTGTCGGTACTGGTGGCAATATTAAGCCCAAACAACCAAGGCTGATTACTCGATTTGGCAATGACCTTATAACTAAGACTCGGTTCATTTGATAAATCAGGCCAAGTAATGTCATTTTCATAAGGTCGCCAGCGTGAAGGTGTGACTCGTTGCTGCCATTGCCGACCGTCGAATTGATCTAATACCAATGCGCGCCAATATCGCTGCTTAACGGGCACAACATCATCATCAAAAATCACACTAAATGCCAGCGCATCACTGCCACGAAGTTGCGCAATGTCGCCAGGCGATAAATTGTCAGACAGCCCAGTTGTCGCACCGCTGGCAAACGACATCGACCACAACGGCCCTAGCTGCGGCATAATTAAAAACAAACTCACAGTTAACGGCAATGACAACGCGCCAATTTTGAAGGCTGTTTTAAGCTGGCCAAACCAAGCGACATCAGGTGCATTGAGCGCCACCAAAATACTAAGCTGCAACACAATAGATCCGGCAACGACTAAGGTGGTTAGTAGGCTTTCTTTATAAATAAATACAATAGCGATGGTAATAAACCCCAGCATGACCAGCACTAATACGTCTCGTTTTTTATTTAACTCAATAAATTTCAAACCATAAGCAAGCAGTAACAAATTGACCATGTTTTCCATCATGCCACTGTTTAAGCTTGAAATGATTAACATAACAATTGCTGCAAAGGTCAGGGATTTTTGTCCAACTTGATTAAATACGCTAACTTTGCCTATCACATAAAACCAGCGCCAACCGATCACCAGCCCGCTCAATGGCAAGATCCACCAGGGAATATATTCTATCAGCAGCATGATATTGATGAAGTAAGCAGCAATCATCCATATCACAATGTGACGACTAACCAGCCAATCGCTATTCATGGCCGCCACCATAGTTAGCCAATAAGGTTAATGCCGCATGGCGATGCAAATTACCTTGATCGACCGGTAGCACTTGATGCTTTAACCGCAAACCAAATGGCTGGTTTTTACTTGAGAAATGATTCACTAAATAAGCCAAATGGCTTAAGCTCTGTTCAATATCAACGGCTTCAATATCGTTAATATCTAGCCACTGAGGCTCGCCTAACGTTTGCTCAAACTGCTTAGTTAACATGCCCTTGCCCTGCGCCAACTGTTTCCAAGCGACCCGCTTTAACGATTCACCTGCGCGAAAGGGTTCTAAGCCAGAAAAACTATCACCACTGACCGTTCGTCGCGATGTATACGCGCCATTGCCTTGTTCAATCGCAGTGAGCTTTTCGACATAAGGAACAGATGCAGGGAACACGACAATGTCTTGTTCAAATTCTAAATTTGTCCATGCTCTAAATAACCCAAGCGGATATTCACTGGCGATTATTAACCGCGGCAATCTGTTGGTTCCTCGCTGACGCTGATTTAATGTTAGCGCGACGTCTCTTTGCCCGGGCAGCGAACTCACATCGGCCACAGGTTCATCACGATAATTGAGCCTTAATCCCTGTTTAGTATCATCACTGCTTAACTGGCATTGCATGCTAATTAATTGGTCTGCAACATATTCACGATGGGCTTTAGGCCGAATTAAAATGCCTGCCATGTTCTGATAACACAGCAACATGGTGGTTATAAAGAGTGAAAAACAAAAGTAGCTTAAAATGATCACCAAATTATTTTGATAATTTACCCCAAGCACAAATAACAAAATAATTAATATGCTAAAGCCACCACCAAATTTACTCGGAAAAATGAAAATATTGCGTCGGTGTAACCGAACTTCATCAAGCACTGGCATGGTACGTTTAAGCCAGCTTATCCACTGCTTTTGAAAAAAACGCTGCAAAGGTCTTTGCAAAAATCCTTGAGCAGACTTTTGCAATGGCCCTTGAGTCTGATTTTTCAAATGACGCTTAAAATAATTTCTAAATTGCATTTTCATAACCTGCTTAGCCTAAGCCAATGGGTTAACGCTGTGAAGTAATTGCTCACTTAAACTTTGCGAGTGACCATGGTTTCCACCACGTAATCTGTGTTCACAAACACTCGGTAACACCGCCTGCACATCTTCGGGCAATACATAATCACGCCCTTCAATAAAGGCCCATGCTTTGCTCGCTGCTAACAAGGCGCGAGTCGCACGTGGAGACAGCGCTTGCACATATTGATTGTTACGACGTGTTTCGCCGACCAAACGAAGAATGTAATCAATAACCGCTTCTGACGCTGCTACTTGCTGCGCTTGTTGTTGAATGCTAACCAATGAATTTAAATCAATAACTGGTGATTGCTGTTTAACGGTCGTTGTTTGTTGCAACATCGCTTTTTCAGCTTCTACCTCAGGAAAACCGATGGTAACGCGCATTAAGAAACGATCGAGTTGTGAGTCAGGCAACTCAAAGGTGCCTGAATGCTCCGTCGGGTTTTGAGTCGCAATCACGAAAAATGGCTGGGGCAACTCATACGTTTTACCGTCGATGCTCACTTGCCCTTCGGCCATCGCTTCTAACAAAGCACTTTGGGTTTTAGGACTCGCACGGTTTATTTCATCACCTAATACTAACTGGCTAAATACAGGCCCTTTGTGAAAAGTAAACTCCTGAGATTCTTGATTAAAAATAGACACGCCTAATAAATCGGCCGGCAACATATCGCTGGTAAATTGCACCCGCTGATAAGACAACCCCAAACTTTGCGCTAGGCTATTGGCTAGCGTGGTTTTACCGACTCCGGGCACATCTTCAAGCAATAAATGACCACGCGCAATTAAACAACAGAGCGACAGCTGAATCTGGACCTCTTTGCCTAATAAAATTTGGCTCACCTGCGTCATAATAGGCTTAATAATTGGATTCATTTATATCTCGACAATATTGCATTATTTATAGTTCTATCTTAACGAATATTTAAGGACTCTCAAGTCATTTGCAGCGCTAAAAGTTGCAACTTGAGATTTATAATGAAGGGGGAAGGTTGCTGCAACATGTTCTAATTTAGTGCTTTAGTTTATAGCTTTAATTTAATACTGATGAACTACCAATATTTTAACGCTCGCCTAAGCACGCCTTTAGTAAGCGTTTTAAGCGAGCAATAACGCGCTATTGGTTAAGCAATTAAAAACTTATAACCGAGCGAGCACATCAATAAACCAAGCGACAAAGATATCGTGCGTTGAATCAGCTTAGAGCCATATTTTAACGCCGACGCACTGCCAAAGTGGTTGCCAACCAAATTCATTAACGCTAACGGGATAGCTAACAGATACAACACATTGCCAGCAATCATAAAGGCAATAAGCGCACCAATGTTTGAAGCAAAGTTAAACAGCTTTGAGGTTGCAGAAGCCTCAACCAGATCAAACCGTAGCAAATAGTGCAACGTTAAAACCAAAAAACTGCCGGTGCCAGGCCCAAAGAAACCATCGTAAAACCCGATCACTAATACCGCAGCAGGTACCCCAAACAAGATAACTGTTTTACTGACTTTATCACGGTCGCCCTGCGCTCGACTTTGCTTAGGAATAAACGACAGCACAATGCCAATGGGCAGCATCGCCAAAATAATTTTGCCAATGGTATCGGGATCAAAATATAAAATCGCTTCGGCGCCAATATATACCCGTGACCATTGGAAATGCGGGAATACCGGTTGCGACAGCTGTCCACACCACTCGCTTATGGCGAACAAAGTTCCTAATTGCGGCAAGTGTACCTAAAGTACTCACTATTTTCTCTTGCCCCAGCGCAACTTGCGGCGGCAACCCAGCCAGAATAAACGACGGCACTAAAATTAGCCCGCCACCGCCAGCCACGCTGTCAATAAACCCTGCCGCGAACGCTGAAACCATCAATGCTAACAGCACCCAAAACGTAATATCACTTGCTAACCATTGCATCTTTAACCCCTATTTTTATTGGCTGTTATTTATGTGCGCTTGTCCGTGTGCTCTTATCCATTAGCTATTTTCGCTGGCCTTAATCAATACCGAGGTGTCCATGCGCCCACAGCCTTGCGTTTGCAAAGTGGCATATTCACTATCAACTTGCTGGGTTAATGGCAGTGCCAAACCATGCTTAGTCGCTTCACTTAGGCATATGCCCAAATCTTTACGCATCCAATCTATGGCAAAACCAAAGTCAAACTCGCCCTGTGACATTGTCAAAGCACGATTTTCCATTTGCCATGATCCAGCCGCGCCATGTTTAAGCACATCAACAACTTGCTCAATGTCTAAGTTCGATTGTTTAGCCAATAACACCGCTTCGCTTAAGCCCTTTAAAATGCCTGCGATACAAATTTGATTAACCATCTTGCAGCGCTGGCCTTGACCATGGCCTCCAAGTAAAGTTGCCTGTTTAGCATAGGTATTAATAACACCGGAAACGCTGTTAAAAATGTCAGCCTCACCGCCACACATAATGGTTAAAGCACCATTTTGAGCACCCGCTTGGCCGCCAGAAACTGGCGCATCAATAAAGTGAACGCCTTTGTCTGCACAAGCTATTGCCAATTCTTCGGCTAGATCTGCTGAGGTCGTTGTGTGGTCTATTAACACGGCACCGGGTTTCATTGCCCCAAGCACTCCATTTTCACCATAAACGACACTGCGCACGTCTTGATCGTTGCCAACACAAATGGCCACCAGATCTGCGCCCTGCGCTGCTTGGTTTGGCGTCGGTTTAAATGTGCCAACATGCTCAGCTGTCCACTGTTGTGATTTAGTTACCGTGCGGTTGTATACCGTGGTATTGAATCCTGCACTGGCTAAATGCCCCGCCATTGGATAACCCATGACACCCAAGCCGATAAACGCAACGTTTGTTATTTCCATGATTTATTTCCTCTTTATGTTTTGAACTAACTTAATCGATCTTAATGACATATGTCAATGTCTATTTATCAAAACAATTGATTCCTTTTTAAATCGGATTAAACTAGCTCAAAGTCAAATAATTCAACATAAGTCAAAATCGGTCACGCTTAGTGACAATTGATATGGCTAAATAAAGACATTAGGAAAGATAAAGTGAGCGACGTTAAATTCAGTAAAATTGCGCAAATCATTGAGCAGCGGATTGATCAAGGCAAATACCCATTGCAATCCAAACTGCCAACTCATCGATTACTTGCCACTGAATTAGACACAACGCCAGCGACTATCGCCAAAGCCTATAAATTATTAGCTGACAAGGGACGACTTGAGTCATTTGTTGGCCGCGGCACCTTTGTGTGTGACCAAGCTAATTTAAATCAGGCCATTCAGGCACCGGAAGAACACGACAACTTTAACTTTTCAATTCTTCAGCCGTGTTTATACAAAAATGTGCAGGGACTGCAACAGGCTTATCAAGCTGCGGCTAATCAACTGACCGCACAAATGATTGGATATACCGAACATTCAGGCCACGAAGTTCATCGCCAAAGTGGGGTTACTTGGGCTAAGCACTTTGGCTTAACCGGTGGCGATACTAGCAATACCCTGTTGACCAACGGCGCTCAACACGCACTGTCACTGCTTATAAACGCCTTGACCCAACCCGGAGACACCATTGCGGTAGAAGCGTTAACCTATCCGGGTATTTTGGCCATTGCCAGTATGTCAGGACGTAATGTGGTTGGTGTTGCTATGGATAAACAGGGCATGGACCCGCAAGCATTGGATCAGGTTATTACCCAGCATCAGCCTAAATTAGTGGTTGTGATCCCATCGCACCAAAACCCTACGGGCATTACCATGCCATTACAGCGCCGCCGCGAAATAGCAGACATTATCAACCAGCGAGAAATTTGGCTGATTGAAGACGATATTTATGGTTTCCTAAACCAACAACCTATTGCTGCGATTAGTAATTTTATTCCTGAATTAGCCTTTCATGTATCGGCGCTGTCAAAAGCGCTGAGCCCAGCAATGCGTTGCGGTTATATTAAAGCGCCAGCGAGTCAGGTTGCGCTGCTAAATGCTCATATTCGCGCCAACATTTGGTTGTCATCGCCAATCAACTACCTTGCAGCGACCCAGTTAATTGTCTCGGGACAAGCCTTTGTAATGGCTGATGTTCAGCGTCAAACAGCTGTTGAACGCCAAGCCTTGGCTCGAAAAATATTGCCACAAATAGCCTGCGACTCAACGGGATATCACCTTTGGCTGCCGCTTCCGGCTCATTGGAAACCAGAGCGCTTAATCATAGAAGCAAAAAATCGTGGCATAATTGTTAGCAGTGGCAGTTACTTTGATGTGTCAGGCAATGAGGCCGCGCATATTCGACTTTCACTGATGTCGATCAGCACCGAGCAACGCCTAGAACAAGGCCTCATTTTATTAAAAGAATTGCTGGCGGAACCGGCCAATGCGCCATTTCCGTTTTAATACTTAGCCTAAATACTTAGCTTAATTTTCTTAGCTTAATTCGCTTAATTTAATCGCCTTAAGATTTTATATCACGCCGTGGTGGCGCACCAAACATGCGGCTATATTCACGACTAAACTGAGAGGCACTTTCGTAACCCACTTTATAACCGGCGGTTGCTGCGTCGAACTTGTCTGTTAGCATAAAACGCTTGGCTTCATTTAATCGTATTTTCTTTTGGTACTGCAAATATCCCAAATTCTAGAGGGCAAACTTAATTGTTCCTAAACATTCGTGCTCAGCAGTAATCATTAACCCTCTCAGATATAAGTATACCTAATATGGATTATCCTTATTGCTGATTGAAGTAATAACATAAAATATCCGAAGATAGCCTCATTAATTAAACAGCTTGTTTTTACGACAACATTATCCGAGGAAATATATTTATGAGCGATATCATTTGGCCTGAAAATTTTGTACCTGGCTTTACCGATAACTACTGTTCTAATGAAGTGATCGTTGAGGGATTATCAACTGAAGATATTTGGCCGCTACTGAACACGCCATCGCTTTGGCCAACCTATTACGCTAACTCAGCTAATGCTCGATTCTATAATGATCAAGGCCCTGCGTTAGAAAATAATGTCCGTTTCTATTTTGAAACCTTTGGGTTCCCAGTTGAATCTCAATGTGTCGAACATATAGCGCCAGTCAAAGGGCAAGCTGCTCGTATAGCATGGCACGGCTGGACAGGTGAAGGTGAAACTCGGTTAGATGTGCATCACGCATGGTTGATCGAAGATCTTTCTAATAACCGCGTTAGGATCCTAACTCAAGAAACACAAAACGGTGCCCCTGCCAAAGAGCTGGCAGTAACAAAGCCAAACCCAATGATAAATGGTCATCAAGAGTGGTTAGATGGCTTAGTTGATGCCGCACGCAAAGCACTTGTCTAGCTAAAGATAAAAGCCGTTTTGTGCCAAATAAAAAACAGTTTTTACTCTATAATCAACACAATCAGTTATCAATAATTGCACTAACTTATGGCAAACCTAAAAAATCTCGATCTGAATCTTCTTAGGGTATTCGATACCTTAATGGACGAAAAAAATGTCTCAAGAGCTGCCGAAAAACTGGCGGTGAGTCAACCGGCCGTTAGTGGAATGCTGACACGAATGCGCCATAGCCTAGGCGATCAGCTTTTTGTACGCAGTCAGCATGGGGTTATTCCAACCACTCGGGCTAATGAACTAGCAGCACCTATTAAGAAGTTACTTCAAGAGCTCGACAGAGTTTTAGAGCCCACTCTATTTATTCCCGAATCAGCTGAGCTAACACTGTCGATTGCAGCGACTGATTATTCGTTAAAAGCCATCATTGAACCTCTGTTAATTCAATTAAGGTTACAAGCACCGAATATCAAAGTGTCCATTCGTTGGATTGATGAAGATAAGTTATTTGATCAAATGGAACGCGGAATTGTAGACATTGCATTATCGACCCCCAATGTGTGTCCTGAAAATTTACGAGCCAAGAAATTATTTGATGAATCTTATGTCTGTGTGTTGCGAAATGGACACCCACTTTGTAATGAGAACGCACTAAGCATTGAACAGTTTTGTAGTATTGACCACGCTATCGTGTCATATGTTGGCGGCGCATTTGAAGGGGTTACTGATAATGTTCTTAATTCTCTGGGCAAACAACGACGCGTGGTATTGTCCGTGCCCAGTTTTTTATCCTTGGTCGATATATTAACAAGCAGTGATCTCTGCGCTGTAGTACCCAAACGACTAATAAAAAATACACAAGGTTTAACCACCATGAGCTTACCCTTTGAGGTTCCCGGGTTTACAAAAATAATGGCATGGCATGAACGGACTCACGACAGTGATGCTCACCGCTGGATCCGCGAACTAATCTTTGAAATTTCTAATCGGGTATAAAGCCACATCATTAAGTTAGATGGCCCGAATTCAATATGCAGTGCACCACAAACCACTTCCAAACCACTTGCTAACACCCAATAAAAAAGCCGCTATCAACATGACTAGCGGCTTTTTAATAATGTCAGAACTAACGTTACATTAGCTCAATGGCTATTAATCGCGAATTCTGCGTTTTTGCGTCGACTTTTTCTTACTAGGGAATCGTTTAGGACTGCCAGTACTAGCGCGAGCACTTTTCTTACGGCCGCCACTTTCATCGGCTTTTTTCTTTTGAATCGTTGCATGACGACGAACCGCACGACGGATCCGAGCTGACTTATTACGATGCTCTTCACGAACCGCTAGGAATGAAACTGTTTCTTCTTCCAGGCCGACCATTTTACGCAGGTAATTAACCGGGATTAATTCAAGTTCCTGCCAACCGCCACGCGGTAAGCTTTTCTCTAACGCGATGTCACCATAACGAACACGGATTAATCGGCTAACTTGAACTTCTTGCGATTCCCACATCCGGCGCACTTCACGGTTACGTCCTTCAGCTAAGGTCACATGGTACCAAGAGTTAACACCCTCACCACCTGAAGCTTTCACTTTAGAAAAACTGGCCACGCCGTCTTCCAAAGTAACGCCAGAACGTAAGTTTTGAATCACTTTGTCGGTCACTTCGCCAAAAGTTCGTACCGCATATTCACGTTCAACTTCGTGTGACGGATGCATTAAACGATTAGCCAATTCACCATCATTGGTAAATAACAATAAACCTGAGGTATTGATATCAAGACGACCAATTGCAACCCAACGACCATCTTTAATCTTAGGTAAACGATCAAACACAGTTTCGCGACCTTGCGGATCAACCCGAGTACACATTTCGCCTTCTTGCTTATGATAAGCAATTACTCGGCACACTTGCTCGCTTGATTTGACGATATCAATTTTAATGCCGTCGACACGTACTGCGTCAGTTGCCTCAACGCGGCAACCAAGACCCACGATATCGCCATTAACACTAACTCGACCGTCGTTAATCCATTTTTCCAGCTCACGGCGGGAACCTTGCCCAGCGCGGGCTAATACTTTTTGTAACTTTTCACTCATGGTGATACCTGTTGTTGCTCGAAGTCGCTAATTGCCGCTTCGAGTTGATTGTCTGACAACACCGGCAACTGAGCCAGTTTATCAAGACCAAAATAATCTAAAAATTGATTGGTGGTGCCATAAATTGATGGCTTACCGGGCACTTCTTTGTGCCCAACCACCTTGACCCATTGCCGCTCAATAAGGGTTTTCATAATCTGACTACTTACTGCGACACCACGTAATTGTTCTATTTCACCACGGGTTATCGGTTGTCTGTAAGCAACTAGTGCCAATGTTTCTAGCAGTGCTCGCGAATAACGCGGCGCTTTTTCTTGCCATAAAATGGCTAAACTGGCGCTAAGTTCAGGACGGGTGACAAATTGATAACCGCTAGCAGTGGCTAGCAATACAATTCCGCGATCCTGATATTCAGTTTGCAACTGCGCTATTGTATCAGTTATTTGCCGCGAGCTAATATCAGTATCTGCCAATATTGTTTGTTTTATTCGTGCAACGCTAATTGGTTTGCTGACCGAGAAAATCGCAGCTTCAATCAGTGCTTTAATATTACTTGCACTATTAGGTTCAGTCTTGGTTGTTATCATTTCGTTTAAACACTATTAATTGGTTAGGCTCGGTGGTTTCTCGCCAAGATATTAAACGCTCTTTAGCCAACTCCAGCACCGCAATAAATGACACGACCACGCCACTGCGTCCTTCACTTAATTCAAATAATTGCTCAAATGGCAAAAACTCAACCTGGTTTAATTGCGCTAATATTTGGGTCATCCGTGCTCGGGTCGATAATTTTTCGCGCTCGACCTTATGGTGAGTTTGGCTATCCACTCTTTTTAACACCGCGCTATAAGCGGCAAACAGTTGGCCTAACTCGACCTCAGCTGGCAATACCACTGGCGCTAAATTATCGGCCAATGCGACTTGCGCTTGCTGATAATCACGATCGCTGCGAGGCAGTAAATCAAGATCTAATGCCGCTTGTTTATAACGCTCATATTCTTTTAAATGTTCAACTAAGGCTAAACGTGGATCTTGTTCTTCTTCGTCGTCGTATGTTTCTTGCTTAACAGGCAATAACATGCGTGATTTAATCTCGGCCAAGATCGCCGCCATCAATAAATATTCCGCCGCTAAATCTAAATCGAGATCATTGATTACCTCGATATATTCCATATATTGTTCGGTAATTTCAAAAATGGGTAAATCGATAATATCGAATTTATGTTTACGAATTAAATACAATAATAGATCTAGCGGTCCTTCAAAAGCTTGCAAGAATACTTGCAATGCATCAGGAGGAATAAACAAATCACTGGGTTGTTTGACAAAGGGCAGCCCTGCAACCATCGCAATTGGCTCAGGGGCTAGTTCGACGTCTATCGTCATTATAACGGTATAACCTTAAAACAAAAAAATACAAAGAGAATAAAAGGGCTGAAATTGCAGCCAGTTTCACATTACAACGAATTTCATACCACAATTAGTGAATGTTATTCGAATGGGGCCACGTCGCCACTACCGACCCGAATAATAGAAAAATCACCGTCAGACATATCGACGACTGTTGTTGGGTGTTCACCAAGGTGGCCACCGTTGATGATTAGCTCAACGTGTTTTTCAAGCTTGTCTCTAATATCTTCCGGATCTGACTCGGTCATTACCGAGCCGGGCAAAATAAGTGAGGTCGACAAAATTGGCTCGGCTAATTTTTCGAGCAACGCCAAAGCAATAATGTTGTTGGGGATCCGAATGCCAATGGTTTTTCTTTTGGCATTTTGAACCCGTTTTGGCACTTCTTTGGTCGCCCTAAAAACAAAGGTATAAGCACCAGGGGTATTATTGCGCAGCGCTCTAAAACACTGATTATCAAACCGAACATAATTTGATATTTGCGATAAATCACTGCACATCAGGGTAAAATTGTGTTCTTTACTGATGTCTCTAATCCGGCATATTTTATCAAACGCACTTTTGTTGTCGAGTTGACAGCCAATTGCATAACCTGAATCGGTCGGATAAATCACCACACCGCCATCACTGATGATCTTAGCCGCCTGGTCGATTAATCGAGCCTGGGGATTATCGGGGTGGACATAAAAAAACTGACTCATACGAACTCCAATTTATTAAGGTGATTTACGCGAATAACGATGGTAATAATAGCTCAAACAAGATGTTATTTATAATAATTGGTATTACGACCAACTTTCCCACACGCCAGTAACATCTTTAGGTAAATACAAATTGCGCCCCAACTCTATCCAACTGGCTGGAAAATGAAAATCGCTGCCTTGCGACGCCAGTAAATCATATTCAAGACAATATTGCCCCAATTGACTGCGTTGTTGCGCGGCTAATTGGCAACCGGCAACTTCTATCGCGTGGCCACCAGCGGCTTTAAAGTCAACAATCACACGCCGTAACCATTTACCCGAGAGTTTATAACCCATTGGGTGAGCCAGTACCGCCTGGCCGCCACTTTTTGTAATCACTTCAATGGCTGAGGCCATTGAAGGCCACGGACTTGGTACATAACCTGCCTGACCGCGCGCTAACAATTTTTTAAACGCGCTGGCATTGTCTTTTACGATACCCGCCTGGATTAAATAACGCGCAACGTGTGAGCGAGTAATTTGAGCGTCGCCCGCAATGGCTTTAGCGCCTTCGTAAACATCAGGAATTTGTTTAGCCTTTAATAAACGAGCAGCGATGTCACGCGCCCGTTGTTCACGAATTTCGTCTTGCTCAAGCAAGTAAGCTGTTAACAACGGCGATTTCGGATCAAAATTTAAACCAACAATGTGAATATCTTTGTTTTGCCAACAGGTCGAAATTTCAACACCTGAAATTAATTGCAGATCTAAATTGTTATCAGTTATTTCTTTTTGTAATAACGCCAGTCCGCCAATCGAGTCATGATCCGTTAACGCCAGCATGCCAACACCACGCTCAACAGCCCTGTTTGCAACGGCTTGCGGCGACAATACGCCATCAGATATGGTGCTATGGCAATGTAAATCAACAATCATTTTTGACCCAACTTATTCAAAATTTTAACCTTATGTAAATAGAGACTTGACTTTTATAACGAAAAGTTATCTTCTATAGGCACAAACAACAAACATCTTGTCACTTTTGGTTAAATAACCAGCAGAAGACAGTCCGAACAACAACTAAATTATAAGATACAGGTATTATGCAACAAAATAACAGCTTACGTCTTACTAAATTTTGGTGGTGGCACTTGCAAGCGATGCGGGCAGTGTGATTTGTTGTAAATAATACAAACTAAGAAACACAAAAACCCGCTAAGTCTAGCGGGTTTTTTTGTGTTCGAAATAAACGACATGGCGCGACAAATTTAATTAAAGCGTGCCTGTTTAAAGGGTGAATTAAACCGATGATAAAAAATCAATTAATTAGTACTAATTGTCGCTATTGCGCCAGCCCAACCGAGCTGTTTGGTCAATTGACCAAAAATAGTCACAATGTAGTGCTGCTTGAGTCGGCTGAAATCGACAGCAAAAACAGCTTAAAGAGCCTGATGGTTATCGACAGTGCCTTAAAACTAACGTGTCACGGTCGTGATGTGGTGATTGATGTTTTAAATGATAATGGCCGAGCGTTAATCGCACCATTAAGCAATCACTTTGCCAGTGTCATCACCAATCAAACACCCGAGCAACTAACATTAAGTTATCCGCTGCCACCGCACCAGCTTGACGAAGACGAACGCTTAAAAGCGCCATCGCCTTTTACTGCGCTGCGTGAGTTGTTTCAGTTAATCGAGAACGATCAAGTACTCGCGGGTACGTTTGCCTACGACATGATTGCCAGCATCGAGCAATTGCCCGAAGTTAAAAATGGCGATAATCATTGTCCCGATTTTGTGTTTTACCTGAGCCAAAGTTTATTAGTGTTAGATCACCAAAGTCAGCAAGCCACATTAACCACCCAAGTTTATGCTGACGAGTTGCTCACCTCAATAACAGCCAGCCACCAGCAGTTTGCATTGCAAATTGATCAATTTAAGAACTTTGATCACTGTGGCCAACCAATTACTACGCCAGTTGAAGTTAACATAAGCGATAATGAGTTTAGCCAACAGGTAATTGAGCTTAAAGAACAGATCGTGCAAGGTAATATTTTTCAGGTGGTGCCATCACGCGCATTTACGCTGCCCTGCCCTAATCCGTTAGCCGCTTATAACCAGCTTAAGATAACAAACCCGTCGCCTTATATGTTTTACGTTAAAGACAGCGAGTTCGTGCTATTTGGCGCGTCGCCAGAAAGTGCGCTTAAGTATGAAAAAGCCAGCAACCTAGTGGAAGTTTACCCAATTGCCGGCACCAGACGCCGCGGGTTAAATCACGACGGTTCAATTAATGATGATTTAGACGGCCGAATTGAACTTGATTTACGCCTCGACAAAAAAGAATTAGCCGAACATATTATGTTGGTTGATTTAGCCCGTAATGATGTCGCGCGTATTTCAGAACCAGGAACCCGTAAAGTTGCCGAGTTACTAAAAGTAGACCGTTATTCTCATGTAATGCACTTAGTGTCTCGGGTTACCGGTAAACTACGTGACGATCTTGATGCACTGCATGCTTACCAAGCGTGCATGAACATGGGCACCTTGGTTGGCGCGCCAAAAATTAAAGCCGCAAACCTTATTCGTCAAACAGAACAACAACGCCGTGGCAGTTACGGTGGCGCCGTCGGCTATCTCAATAGTGCCGGCGACATGGACAGCTGTATTATTATTCGTTCGGCCTTTGTCAGCAATGGCAAAGCCATTATTCAAGCCGGCGCAGGCGTGGTGTTTGATTCAGATCCACAAGCCGAAACCGACGAAACACGCAGTAAAGCTCAAGCTGTGATCACCGCTATTTCTCTTGCTGGAGGCATCAATGAGTAATTTAACCAACTGCCGAGTTTTTTTACTCGATAACTTCGACTCATTCACTTACAACCTCGTTGACCAATTTAGAGTCATGGGCGCGCAGGTGACGATATATCGCAACGATATTGACCCGCAATTTATTATTGAACAAATGGCTAACAGCGATCTGCCGCCAGTGCTGGTACTATCTCCGGGCCCGGGCGCACCATCGCAAGCAGGCTGCTTGGTCGAACTAATTAAGTTATCGATTGATAAAGTGCCAATGCTTGGGATTTGTCTTGGTCATCAGGCAATTATCGAAGCCTTTGGTGGTAAAATCGGGCTGGCACCGCAAACCGTTCATGGCAAAGCGTCACTGATAAGCCACGACAATAGCGCGCCGTTTGAAGGCTTGGCTAATCCAATGCCAGTAGCAAGATACCATTCGTTAATGGCCCACAGTGTGCCAGCAACGCTCGATGCAATTGCTCATGTCGACGACATTGTGATGGCGGTGGCCAACAAAACCAAAACGATTATTGGTTTTCAGTTCCACCCTGAGTCGATTTTAACCCCGCTCGGTGAAACGCTATTATCTCAATCTCTCAATATGTTGTGTCAAACTCAACTAACTCTAAAGGATTGCACATGATTCACGCTTGTTTGGAAAAACTTTATCAGGGCCAGTCACTGACCTTAGAGCAATCACAACAGTTATTTAATCAAATTATTAGTGGCGATGTTGAACCTATTTTATTAAGTGCTTTGTTAACCGCATTAAAGATTAAAGGCGAAAGCCCGCAAGAAATTGCAGGCGCTGCGCTAGCACTAAAATCACAAGCATTAGCCTTCCCTAGCCCTGATTATCCATTTTTGGACAGTTGCGGTACCGGCGGTGATGGTGCCAACACCATTAATATTTCGACTGCTAGTGCTTTTGTTGCAGCAGCCTGCGGCGTAAAAGTAGCCAAACACGGTAATCGCAGTGTTTCGTCTAAATCAGGCTCGGCCGATTTACTCGAAGCGCTTGGCATTAAGCTTGATCTTAGCCCTGAGCGCAGCCGCCAGTGTCTAGATGAGATTGGTTTGTGTTTCTTATTTGCGGTGCAATATCACCAAGGTGTGCGCTTTGCTGTGCCAGTGCGCCAGAGTTTAAAAACTCGAACGATATTTAATGTGCTTGGTCCATTGATTAATCCTGCGTCGCCAAAAACACAGCTGATGGGGGTATACGACAAGGCCTTATTAGAGCCTATCGCCCAAACGCTCAAGCTCGTTGGTGTTGAGCGCGCATTAGTGGTTAACGGTTCAGGTCTCGATGAAATAGCCATTCATGGCCCAACCGATGTTGCTGAGTTAAAAGATGGTAAAATTACCACCTATCAAATTACGCCAGAGCAAATGGGCATTAAAACTTACCCGCTAGCCGCATTAGAAGGTGGCGATGCTAAGCACAATGCAATACTGATCACGGCATTACTTAAAGGCCAAGGCCAAGAAGCTCATCAAGCGGCCGTAGCTGTTAATGTTGCTGCTACCTTATTATTAAGTGATAAAGTTGATTCATTAGCTGCGGGTGTTACGCTGGCAAATGAAGTGATCAACAGTGGTAAACCTTTCGATATTGTCCAGCAGTTAGCGCAAGCAAGTAGCGAGGTCTTATAAATGACTACAATTGAACAGAACCCGATTGAGATCAATACAAAAAATGGCCCAGTGAGCGGCACAAAACTCACTGGCACCGTATTAGATCAAATAGTTGCAACGAAACCGCAACAGATTGCCGAGCTTAAGCTTAAGTATCCTGAAGCTGAAATTCTCAGCGAGTTAGCACCCTCTAACCGCAGTTTGTTTGATGCGTTGCGCCAAGGCCCAGCGAGCTACATTCTCGAATGTAAAAAAGCCTCGCCGTCGAAAGGCCTGATCCGCGCCGATTTTGACTTGCCACTAATTACTGACGGCTACCGAGCGCATGCCAGCGCCATTTCGGTATTAACCGACGAGCTATATTTTCAAGGCAACTTTGAATATGTAAAACAGGTTCGCTCGATGTTAGAACAGCCAATTATTTGTAAAGACTTCTTTGTCGATGCTTACCAAATTTACCTCGCACGTTACATGGGCGCCGATGCCATTTTACTGATGTTGTCAGTGCTTGATGACGCGCAGTATATAGCGTTAGCCAAGGTTGCTGCTCAATATTCAATGGATGTGTTAACCGAAATAAGCAACCAAGCAGAACTCGAACGCGCGATATTACTTGACGCAAAAATTATTGGCATTAACAACCGCGATTTACGCGACTTGTCGATTAACCTTAATACCACCAAGATCTTAGCGCCTAAAATACCGCAAGATCGGGTGATTATTTCTGAGTCGGGCATTAACGACCACCAGCAAATTTTAGCACTGGCTCCTTTTGTTGATGGTTTCTTGGTTGGCAGTTCATTGATGGCTCAAGCTGATATCGATTTGGCTTGCCGCAAATTAATTTATGGCAACACCAAAGTATGTGGCCTAACAACGCCTGAACAAGCACAAGTTGTTGCCAGCGCAGGTGCTATTTACGGTGGTCTTATTTTCGCTAAAAAGTCACCGCGTTATGTTGAGTTGGCTCAAGCGAAAATCATCAGTGAGAGCGCCGCCTTGAATTTCATTGGCGTATTCGTCAATGAAGAAGTTGCGACGGTGGTGCAATACGCCAATGAACTTAACTTAAGCGTAATTCAATTGCACGGCAACGAAGCGTCTGATTACATTGCCGACTTGCGTCAGCAATTAAATGCTAACTGCCAAATTTGGCTCGCGGTACGCAGTGACCAACTCGGCGAAATAGTCAGTGATGACAATATCGACCGACTGCTAATCGACAGCGCAGTCACCAATGCTCACAGTACTCAATTTGGTGGCACCGGCCACACGTTTGACTGGGAACAAGTGCCACAACAGATTAGAGCTAAAGCAATGCTGGCCGGCGGTTTATCACCAGCCAATATAAAAACAGCGGCCAACAGCGGCTATTACGGTCTCGATGTTAACTCAGGGGTTGAATCGAGCCCTGGGGTTAAAGACAGCGATAAGATCAACGAATTAATGTCCACGATTAGAAATTACTAAATTTAGGAACACAAAATGACAAAACTTTCTCCCTACTTCGGCGATTTTGGTGGCATGTTTGTCCCAGAAATTTTGGTGCCAGCCTTAGAACAATTAGAGCAGGCCTTTATTGAGAGCCAAACCGATCCTGATTTTCAGCAAGAATTCGGTGATTTATTACAAAATTATGCCGGTCGCCCAACCGCACTGACTTTGTGTCGTAATTTTAGCCCTAACCCTTTAGTAAAAATTTACTTAAAGCGTGAAGATCTGTTGCACGGCGGCGCCCACAAAACCAACCAGGTATTGGGTCAGGCCTTACTGGCCAAACGTATGGGTAAAACAGAAATTATAGCCGAGACTGGCGCGGGTCAACACGGCGTAGCAACTGCATTGGCTTGTGCCCTGCTTGGCTTAAAAGCACGCATTTACATGGGCGCGAAAGATTGTGAGCGTCAGCAACCCAATGTATTTAGAATGAAGCTAATGGGCGCAGAAGTGATCCCAGTTACAGCAGGCTCAGGTACGCTTAAAGATGCTGTTAACGAAGCACTGCGTGATTGGTCTGCAACTTATGAAGAGGCACATTACCTGCTCGGTACAGCCGCTGGGCCACATCCGTTCCCAACCATGGTTCGTGAATTTCAAAAAATGATCGGCGAAGAAGCGAAAAAGCAATTTTTCGCGGCCGAAGGTGGCTTGCCTGATGTTGTTATTGCCTGTGTTGGCGGTGGTTCAAACGCGATTGGCATGTTTAACGATTTCCTTAAAGAAAGCGATGTTAAGCTGATTGGCGTTGAACCTGCTGGTTTAGGCGTTGATACAGGCCATCACGGCGCAACGATTGGCCAAGGGCGTAAAGGTATTATTCACGGTACGCACACGTATTTGATGCAAGATCAACACGGCCAAATTGAAGAGTCTTACTCGGTTTCTGCTGGTTTAGATTACCCAGGAGTTGGCCCTCAGCATGCGTATTTAGCGCAAACTGGCCGCGCCCAGTACGTTTCAGTGACCGACGACCAGGCCCTAACTGCCTTTAAACAGTTGGCCAGTTGTGAAGGTATTATCCCTGCGTTAGAGTCGTCTCACGCGCTTGCCTATGCTTATCAAATGGCGCAACAGGCTGATAAACCAATGACACTATTAGTCAATTTATCTGGCCGTGGTGATAAAGATTTAGCCCACGTCACCAAGATTTTCGAACAACAAGACGCGGCCAAAAACGCGCAAGGGGATGCTTAACATGACCACCAGATATCAAGATTTATTTAATCAACTTGCGACCAAAAACGAAGGCGCATTTGTACCCTTTGTCTGTATTGGCGATCCAAACGCTGAGCAAAGCCTAGCGATTATCGATACCTTAATTGACGCTGGTGCCGATGCGCTAGAGTTAGGCATTCCGTTTTCTGATCCTAGTGCTGACGGCCCAACCATTCAAGCGGCAGCTGAGCGAGCGCTCGCCAGCGGCGTTACTCCGCCAATTTGTTTTGAGCTATTAGCCAAAATTCGTCAAAAGCACCCAACCGTGCCAATCGGCCTATTGTTATACGCTAACCTCGTGGTATCAAACGGCATTGAAAGCTTTTACCAGCAATGTCATCAAGCTGGGGTTGATTCGGTGTTAGTGGCGGACGTGCCACTGCGTGAAGCTAAGCCGTTTATCGCCGCCGCAAATAAGGCTGGGGTTCAAGCTATTTTCATTGCGCCGCCTAATGGCTCTGATGCCACCTTAGAGCAAGTAGCTGCGAACACCCAAGGTTATACTTACCTGCTAAGCCGCGCTGGTGTTACGGGTACCGAAACCAAAGTGCAAATGCCAGTAAACCACCTTATTGAACGATTAAAACAGTTAAATTCGGCGCCGTTGTTATTAGGCTTTGGCATTTCGACCCCTGCAGATGTTAAATCAGGCCTGCTTGCTGGTGCCGACGGCATCATTAGCGGCTCAGCTGTGGTTAAAATTATTGAACAAAACTTAAACAAACCACAACAGCAACTGTCTGAGCTTCATCAATTTATTAGCTCAATGAAGGCCGCAACCAAAATTTAATTTTCGTTAATTAAATCATCAGAGCTGTCATTTAGTAATGGCATCTCTGGTGTGGTTGTTTTAACATAACTGAAACTATTAGACCGTTCCGGCCAGTTATTTTTTTTCATTTGGTATTTTATGAAGCAATTAATCGATTTCCTGCCCCTACTTTCGTTTTTAATCACTTATTATCTGTTTGACGTTTATATTGCGACCGGTACGTTAATTACCGCGACCATTTTACAGATTGCCCTACTGCAAATTTTATATAAAAAAGTCGAAAAGATGCATTGGCTAACCTTAGGCATGATCGTTGTCTTTGGCGGACTAACGCTCTATTTCCACGACGATGCCTTTATCAAGTGGAAAGTCACTATTATCTACAGCTTATTTGCGGTACTGCTTGCGGGTTATCAGTGGTTAGGCCAGCCTATTCCACAGAAAATGCTCGGCAAAGACATAGAAGCACCAGACCATGTATGGCGCAATATTAACATTGGTTGGATTATTGCCTGTGGCTCTGCGGCATTATTGAATTATTTCATTGCCTTTAATTTTGACTTAGACATTTGGATTAATTTCAAAGTCTTTGGCCTAACAGCTATTACCTTGGTATTGTTTGTAATTACAGGCGCTTACCTATATAAATACTTTCCAGAACAAAGCAACGAGGAGAAATAATCCCATGTGGTACATGATTTACGCAGAAGATGTCGCAAACAGTTTAGAAAAACGCCTAGCAGCACGCCCTGATCATTTAGCGCGCCTTACCCAGTTGCAACAACAAGGTCGCTTATTGGTTGCTGGCCCGACTCCCGCGATCGACAGTGAAGATCCTGGCGCGGCCGGATTTAGTGGCTCATTAGTGATTGCCGAATTTGACTCGCTTATTGACGCGCAAGCATGGGCCGATGTTGATCCTTACGTAGCAGCAGGTGTTTACGCCAAGGTTACGGTTAAACCCTACAAAAAAGTATTGCCTTAACGACTTGCTACTCAATTAATTAGTGTTGAACCAAATCCATGTTATCAGATCACAAACGGATAAAATTAGCCATTGAGCGGCTCCAGCCCGGCATCTACATTGAGATGCCTGTGGCTTGGAATGATCATCCGTTTATGTTTAATCAGTTTAAGATAAGCTCAATCAAGCAAATAGATTTACTGCGTAAAGTAAATATTATGCATGTGTGGGCCATCCCAACAAAAAGCTCAGCCAAGCCACTACCCGAGTCTGCCGCCACACCTGAAGATGATTTAGTGATGGCAAATGATCAGGAATTAGACGCTGAACTAACGGCAATGAACGAGCAAAAAAGCCAACAAATTGAACAAATGCAAGCATATCGCCGGGCCATAAAAAAATGTGAGTCCGACTATCATATTGCTTTGAGTAAAGTACGCGCGTTAACCCACAAAGTTCAATCTAGACCATTACAAGCAATGATTGAGGCAACCGAAGTCATTCATTCAATGAGTGATGCGCTATTGGTTAAAGATAATATTGTGCTGCACCTCGTTGACGACGACAGAGACGATTCACAAATGCAGCAACACGCCATTTGTGTCTCGATGCTAGCAATGATGATTGCCAAACAATTAGGTCTAGAGCAGAGCGAACTGATTGAACTGGGCATAGCCGGTTTATTACACGACATTGGTAAGTTGAAAATTCCCCAGCAGTTTTTTACTGGCACTGATATTACGCCCAGTAAACGTAAATTCGTGATAGAAAAACACCCGAGTTATTCGGTGGATTATCTTAATTTATCACCTGATATATCTGACACCGTTAAAAAAATCGTGGTGGAGCATCATGAGTTTGCTAATGGCACCGGTTATCCGACAGGTAAAACTATTAGCCAACTGCACCCGTTATCTTTAATTGTCTCGCTGGTCAATTTCTATGAGTCGTTGTGTCATCCGAGCGCGCCAGGCACTAAGGCTCGCAGTCGAGCGCAAGCAATTGCTTTTATCTTTAAAAATAAAGCGAAATTGTTCGATCAAACCCAGCTAAATGCCTTTATAAAAACCATGGGCATTTACCCGCCGGGCACATTTGTGCAGTTATCAAGCGAGCAGTATGGCATTGTGATCACAGCCGACAGTAATCGTTTGTTATTTCCGAATGTTTTAATTTATGATCCAGATGTGCCACGCAATGAAGCGGCCATTATTAATACCAAACAAGAATCGATTAAGATCGACAAAGTGCTGGCACCGACCAGCATGCCGCAAGAAATTGCACAATATCTTAATCCGCGTGAAAGTATAAACTTTTACTTAGGTTGATCAGCTAAAATAGCAGCTGACCGCAAAAACATAAGCCAATAGAGCAAATTATCATGAAAGTAATCTCATTTAATATCAATGGACTTCGTGCCCGCCTGCATCAATTACAAGCGATGATCGACAAACACCAGCCAGACGTAATCGGCCTGCAAGAAATTAAAGTTGATAATCCGCAGTTTCCGCTAGAAGCCGTAGAAGCAATGGGTTACAAGGTATTTTACCACGGCCAAAAAGGCCACTATGGCGTCGCCTTAATGACCAATTTGGCCGTTGAAGACGTGCAATACGGTTTTGAAACTGACGAAGAAGATGCCCAGCGCCGAATGATTATGGCCACAGTAACCAGCACCTCGGGTCAAAAAGTTCGCGTGTTAAATGGTTACTTTCCACAAGGTGAAAATCGTACGCACGAAACCAAATTTCCTGCCAAAGAAAAGTTTTATCAAGATTTACAGCAATACCTTGAAACTAACCACACCAATGACGAAAACGTTATTGTGATGGGTGACATTAATATCTCGCCAGCCGAAAAAGACATTGGCATTGGTGCAGACAACGCCAAGCGATGGTTAAAAACCCAAAAGTGTAGCTTCCTACCAGAAGAGCGCGAGTGGTTAGCGACGCTGCAAGGTTGGGGACTTGATGATACATTCCGTTTAATTCATCCTGAACGCACCGAATGTTACAGCTGGTTCGATTACCGCTCTCGTGGCTTTGACGATAACCGCGGCCTACGCATTGACGTTATTTTAGCGACGCCAAATTTAAGCCAGTATTGCGTCGAGTCAGATGTTGATTACGAATTACGAGCGATTGAAAAGCCCTCTGATCACGCGCCAATTTGGTCTACTTTCGAGTTTTAATCTCACTACGCTGGCCTAACAACTCATTGCTTTGTTTAATTTAGCTTTGTTTTGTTTAGGTCAGCTCTTTATTAGGGCTAATTGATGATTACCATCCGCCTCGCAATACCCAACGACTTAGTCCAAATTAATCACATCTACAATCACTACATTGCTGATACCGCCATCACGTTCGATATTAACCCATGGTCGCTCGAGCAACGTCAACACTGGTATCAACAACTGATTAGCAATGAGCGCTATAGAGTATTTGTTGCCTTAGACCCACAAGGGCATATCGTTGGTTTTGCCTATAATAGCGCTTACCTGAGCAAAGCTGCTTTTGTTGATTCTACCGAACTAACGGTTTATACCGCGCCACAGAACACCATAAAAGGGTGTGGTCGCTTACTTTATCAAAAGCTACTCACTCACCTTAAAGAACACAGCTTCCATCGCGCTTATGCTTTAATCACCCTGCCCAACCCACGCTCGTTGCGCTTGCATCAGCAATTTGGTTTTGAGCAAGTAGGCAAAATGAGCCAAGTCGGTGTTAAGTTTAATCAACGTCACGACGTTGCCTTGCTTGAATTAGCCTGTGAGCAATCTATAGGCTAGTGTTTAGGAACAATAAGGTTCGCCCGATTGAAATTGGAACAAGCAGATATCGTCTCTAGTTGAATTGGCTGTCCGTTTCTTCCTTTTTAAGTTAGTTTTGAAATTTCATCATAAGTTTTCATAAATGATTCTTTCTTGGTATCTGTGAACTCTAGATTATTATACGCACTTTCAGATATTTGTAGAGTATTGTACGTGCTTCTACCGAGGACGTTTTGTTTAGCTAGTTCATCATCAAAGCTTTCATAACGCTCTTTAGCTTTGTGCATTTTGTCGGTTTGGCTAGTGACAAAATCTTCAAAGGTTGATCCGTTAAGTAATAAATGACTCTCTGCGTAGGTAGGCCCTTCGCCTTCAGAAAATTGTTCAACAGAAACCTGTTCGCCAAATAGCCCCTCCAGCTTCTCAACAAAAGTTGAAAAATCACCACCTGATTCAGCAATAAGCTGATCAGTGATTGTGTGTGACATTCTGCCGTCTGAATCTAAAAACTTCTCAAGTGCCGCCTTTTGTGGGGAATTGTCACCTGCATTATCGTATAAGTCTTTAGCAATTTCAGCTAGCTCGAAATTAGTCGGAGCGTCTGAAGTAAAAGGTCTAGATATTTGACCCCAAGTAGTTTCTAGTGAGACAAAATTTCCTCCGACAGAAACTGTAGATAGGGTTATATGTTCATCGGCATGGCCGAGCATGCTGTCGGCATAACTCTCAATATTTCGATCCGTCAATTCGTAACTTTGTATTGTATGACGTTCTTTTCTGGCATCGATTAAAGATGTCTTCTTCTCATCTATACTCACAGAAGCAGACTCTTTACCGTAGTAGCCGTTGGTTCTGTAACTGCTAAGAGGTGGACCATTCGGATTCACATTATCAAAGGCAGTACCTGTATAAGGAGTCGCTTCAAGAGTTTCACCCCGATTAATTTTTAATATGGAATCATCAGATAATTGATGATGCGCATATGCATTAGTCGTCGAATTTATTTGCATGCCGATTTCCCTTTTTATACCTGCAACTGATATAGCAAACTTTATGCCACAAGTGATTTAAAAAAAGACAATGTGTAACCTTATTTCCGCAAGCCCAGAGGTTTTGTATAGCACCTTGATGGATGACCTAATATGACTTAGGGGCAGTTCACCTTACCGCACAATTATTCATTAAATTTTAATAAATTATTGGACGCGTAAGTTTTAGTGGCAATGTATTGCCTATTAAATCGGCAAGTAATGGGGGGTTTAAAAAGACACTCAAGTAATTTATTTGTTGCCTTAGACCCGTAAGGGCAAATTGTTGGTTTTGCATATAATAGCGCTTACCAGAGCAAAGCCGCTTTTGTTGATTCAACCGAACTAACGGTTATACCGCGCCACCGAATACCATTAAAGGGTTTATCGCTTACTTTATCAAAAGCTACTCACTCACCTTAAAGAACACAGCTTCCATCGCGCTTATGCTTTAATCACCCTGC
>JABSRT010000013.1 GCA_013214945.1 Gammaproteobacteria bacterium | reverse complement strand
ATCTATTGTTTCAGAATCGTCTAACGGGAATGCGTCAGCATCATCAAGTACATTGTCGCCATCGTCGTCGGTATCGGTATTATCGCCCGTACCGTCGTTATCAGTATCTAATGTTTCAGAGCCGTCTAATGGGAAAGCATCATCCACATCTGGAGTACCGTCTTCATCATCATCGGTGTCGGCATTATTACCTGTGCCATCATTATCGGTATCGACAGTTTCAGTAGCATCTAACGGGAATGCGTCATCATCATCAAGCACATTGTCGCCATCGTCGTCGGTATCGGCATTATTGCCAGTGCCATCATTATCGCTATCGAGGGTTTCAGTACCATCAAATGGAAAGGCATCTTCGGTGTCAACAACACTGTCATTATCGTCATCTTCATCAGCATTATCGCCAAGGCCGTCGTTGTCTGAATCTTTAGACTCGCTTGCGTCAAATGGCATTTCATCTTCAAGATCAGGTACATCGTCGTTATCATCGTCTAAATCGGCATTATCACCCTGATCGTCACCATCTGAATCTAACCACTCTGTAGGATCGTTGGCAAAGGCATCATCATTATCGGCGACGCCATCACCATCGGAATCAATATCGGCATTACCAAGCTGGTTAAAGACGATAGTGTCTAAATTGATTGTCGAATCGATTTCGGCAGCGTCAAGTTCTGTTTTTATTTTTGTGTTTATGGCTGAGGCGTCCGTTAAAAAAGTACTATCAGTGCCACTTGCAGCGGCTTCAAGCTCAGCTGTTGTTGCTGGTAATGAATTCGAAGCGACAATACTACGAGCACTAAAAGCTGCTTCCTCATGACCATCGGCAATGAAATCGCCTAATACTTCTGCTTGATCTATGCCAAGCTCATCGGCTATTTCTGCAACTGCGATTATTTTTGCCTCGGCGATAGCTTCTGCTTTTTCTTCATCACTTAGTCCTGGATCTAATGCGTCGGTTGCTTGTACTAATTTTATATGAACAAAAGTGGAAAGCGGGGTGATATCTTGTTCACCAGCGGGAGCTGACATGGTGTAGTTTGAGGCAACGGTATTGCCGGTCGACTCATCAACTGTTTTACCTTTGATTGCACGGACGATAAGAGGATAAAGCTCTGGGTTTTCAATACCAGTGACATCAAGAGTGGCTTTACCACCATCACCGGTAATTGCTTGAGGCTCGCCCGCGTCATGTTGGTTATTTTCATTTAAATCGAGCCAAACTTGAGCATTTTTCAAGTAACCATCAATAGCGGTGACATTATAGGTGGCAGGTGCTTCTGTATTATCGATGGAGTCACTACTGCTATTACAACCCGCAAGCCCCATAGTACTAGATAAACCAAGTGCGATAATGAGAGGTTTCTTTTTCATTAGAACTATCCCTGAATTTAATGATTGATATTAATGGTTAATTTGTAACCATATTAAGGGTTGTTGTACGAATGTAAACTAAATAATCTAGTGTCAATGTTAAGTTTTTATGCTTTTTGGGGCTTAAATAACAGTTTTGATATAAATAACAGTCGTATACCGTTACTTTTTTATAGTGATTGGGGTTAATATTTAACCACAATCTAATCATTTGGTCGAATATTCAACATTTATATATTGGCTATAGTGAATAAAATTAATCAGCTGCGGTTTCGCTAGACTTGGTGGTTAATCATTCATAGGAAAAAATTATGCAGGTTCAAGTACTTTCTCAACAGCAAGTTGCTGAGTTAATTAACGATGGTGACAAAGTTGTGCTCGGAGGTTTTATTGGCTCTGTGGTGCCTGAAGCGATTGAAAGTGCGATTGGCCAGCGATTTTTAACCAGTGGTCATCCGCGAAATTTAGAGCTGTATTTTACCGCAGGACAAGGTGATGGGCATGGTAGAGCAAACAATCATTTCGCGCATGAAGGCATGGTTAGCATGGCTTATGGTGGCCATTGGGGCTTAATCCCTAATCTTCAAAAGTTAGCCAATGAGCATAAAATTACGGGGTATAACTTTCCGCAAGGGGTTATCTCACATCTATTACGCGACTCTGCTGCGGGCAAGCCCGGTACTTTAACGCACGTTGGTTTGGGGACTTTTGTCGACCCGCTACAGGGTGGCGGAAAAATAAATAGCGTTACCACGCAAGAGCGAGTGTCTCGAATAACCATTGATCAACAAGATTATCTTTTTTATCGTCGGATTGATGCCAATGTCGCTATTCTTCGAGGCACGACAGCCGATGAAAATGGCAATATTACGATGGAAGATGAATGTTTCTTTCTGGAAAATCTGGCTGCTGCTCAGTTAGTCAGCAATATGGGTGGCACGGTAATTGTTCAAGTTAAACAAATCGTCAAGGCCGGTCAGCTTAATCCGCAAGAGGTAAAAATTCCGGGGATCTTTGTTAATGTTGTCACTATTGCTGATGAATCTGAGCATATGCAAACATTTGCTGAGCCAATGAATCACACATATTGCGGTCGCGGTGATTTTAAGCAAACGGAATTAAAGGCAGCTGTTTTGCTTAATGCTAAAAAGATTATCGCCAGACGGGCAGCGTTAGAATTAACTCAAGGGGCAGTCCTAAATTATGGGATTGGTATTCCTGAGTTAATTGCCGCGATTACGGACGAAGAAGGCGTAACGGACCAAGTGACGGCAACCGTTGAGTCTGGAGTCATTGGTGGAACCTTAGCAAGCGGCTTGAGTTTTGGTGCGTCGGCCTTCCCCCAAGCGATTATTACGCAAGATCAAATATTTGATTTTTACGACGGTGGCGGGCTAGATCAAGCGTTTCTTGGTTTAGCGCAGTGTGATGCTAAAGGCGATCTCAATGTATCAAAATTTGGTTCTAAAATAGCAGGTTGTGGTGGTTTTATTAATATTAGCCAAAATGCTAAACAGGTATTTTTCTGTGGCACATTTACTACTGGCGAGCTGGTGGTTGCGACCGAACACGGTAAATTGAAAATTGTAACTGAAGGTAAGGTTCAAAAATTCATTGAACGAGTGCAGCAAATAACCTTTAGTGCCGATTATGCGCGCGAGCGTAATAAAACCGTACTGTATATTACCGAGCGCGCAGTGTTTAAGTTAGTTGATCAAACACTTGAGCTGATTGAGATTGCTCCCGGCATTGACCTTGAGCGTGACATTTTGCAGCAAATGCAATTTATGCCTCGAATAAGTAAAGCGTTAAAATTAATGGATAGCCGAATTTTTGTCGAGCAGCCGATGGGCCTAGTCTTAAAAAATCCGCTCAGTAAAACTAACGTGCAATAGCACTGTGAATAGTACTATAAACAGTACTACCAATAGGTTAAACAATGATTAAAACCAATACTGGTGAATATCGCCGTGCTAGTTTGGCGCTGGCGCTGGGCTCATTTTTAGTTTTTTGTAATTTGTATATCGTGCAGCCAATGTTGCCATTGATCGCCAATAAATTCTCGGCTAGCGCAACGGCGACTAATTGGTTGCTAGCTGCGGGAACGTTGGCGTTGGCGTTAACCTTGGTGCCTTGGGCTATCTATTCAGAGCGCGTTGGCCGCCGCAAAGTAATGCTACTTAGTTTGTTTTTAGTACCCATAGTTGGGCTGATTATGTTATTGGCCGATACCTTGTTAATGATGGTTCTAGCGCGGGCCGCCATGGGGGTGGCACTCGCTGGTTTTACTGCTGTTGCGGTTGCTTATATGGCTGAAGAGTTTTCGCCCGAGGCTTTAATTTTGGCCGTTGGCGGTTATATTAGCGCTAATTCTTTAGGCGGAATTTTTGGTCGTATTTACGGTGCGGCCGTAAGTGATCATTGGGGCTGGCAAGCTGCGGTGGCCGGCATGGCGCTATTTAGTTTCATAGGTGCATTGTTAGTGCGGCAGCTATTACCAGCGCAGCAACATTTTAGACCACAGCAGGCCAATCTCCAGCAACACGGTCAGACGGTGCTAATGCATTTACGCCAACCATCATTATGGCTCGCGATGTTGATTGGCGGGATTAATTTTGCTTTATTCATAAATTTATATACCGTGACCGGTTTTCGATTGGTCGCGCCGCCTTACTCTTTACCGGTGAGCTGGACAGGGTTAATTTTCCTGTGTTATCTCAGCGGTACCTTAACCGCCAAATTAAGTGGCTGGTGGAGCCAATATTACAGTGCGATTAAAGGACTGTTATTAGGCACTACGGTGAGCTTACTTGGCATGTGGTGTGCGACTTACAATTCAATCGTCACCATAGTGATTGGCTTGTTGCTGATTAGCTCGGGTGCTTTTTTTACCCACTCATTAGCTTACGCTTGGGTTAGTCAGCAGGCTAAAACGGCGAAAGCAACCGCGACGGCACTTTATTTAGTTCATTACTATGTTGGCGGCAGCCTTGGTGGTTTTTACTTAATTGCGTGTTGGCAATATGGTGGTTGGTCGGGTGTGCTGGCGGCAGGTATGGCATTGTATACTGCTATTTACGCGCTGTGTTGGCGTCTTAACACTTGCATCGACTCTGGGCCTATTATCGCGAAATCGGTTTAATATCTTGTGTTTTAATCGCTTAAATCTTGAGCTAGACTAATAGAGTCTACTAACATTGGGGTGGTAATGATGGCAAATTGGATTGAGGGTAAGGTGGTTGAAAATATTCACTGGCACAGTCGGCTGTTTAGTTTGCGGGTTGAAGCAACGCTGGCACCATTTACTGCAGGGCAGTTTACCAAGCTGGCACTTGAACATGAAGGCCAACGTACAACACGGGCCTATTCTTTTGTTAATTCACCCGAGCAACCGATCCATGAGTTTTATTATATAACAGTTGAGCAGGGCAGCTTGTCGCCGCAGTTGGCCCAATTAAAACCTGGTGATGCGGTTTTAGTCGCTCAGCAACCGACTGGTTTTTTTACCCTAAATGAAGTGCCCGACGCTAAATCACTGTGGTTATTGTCAACGGGGACTGCGATTGGGCCTTATTTATCGATGTTGAAAACGGCAAACTTAGTCGACCGTTTCGAGAAAATAGTGTTAGTACATTGCGTGCGCCAATACCATGATTTGAGCTACCGTGCTGAAATAGAAGCCCTAGTTGCGAAATTTAAACCGCGGTTAGTTTATGTGCCTATTGTTACCCGCGAACCTAACAGCGAAATGTTATCGGCGCGAATTCCGGCTGCGATTACCAGTGGTCAACTGGCAAATTCAGCACAGGTAGCACTCACTCCCGAGGAGAGTCAGGTGATGGTGTGCGGTAACCCTGAAATGGTCCGAACTACCCAGAAATTGCTGCTAAGCTTGGGTTTTACCAAAAACTTACGGCGAACACCAGGCAATATCACGGTTGAAAACTATTGGTAGAATCAGTTATATTTAGACGAAATTTTAAATTGAATGAAAGGTAAGTTGTGGAAATTATTATTGTTTGTGTATTAATCGCTGTGTTGTTGCCGTATTTAGCGAAAGCACCGTTAGCTTTTGCCATGGCTAAGGAAAGTCGTTATGACAATCATTACCCGCGTAGTCAGCAGGCTCGGTTAACAGGGTTTGGGGCAAGGGCGTTAGCGGCTCATCAAAATTCATTCGAAGCGTTAATCATTTTTTCGGCGGCGTCAGCGGTGGTACTAGCGACCAATACTGTTAGTGCCGGCATTGAATGGCTGGCTATTATCCATATTGTGGCGCGCGTGATCTATTGTTTGATGTATTACATTGATCAAGACAAATTGCGTAGTCTTAGTTGGTTTGTCGCAACGGCTTGTCCAGTAGCTATGCTGTTGTTATCACTGTAAACGGTATAATTATACTAATTATACTCATTATATTAATCCGTGGCCGTCTTTGCCGCTTCTTCTGCTTCTTTGGCGGCAATCGCACGTTTTTGTTTACGATAAATTGCGTACTGCTCATAAAAATGATCCCACACACACGGAGCGCATGCACCGCCACCACAGCAGTCGTCATCTAAAGGCTTTACGGGTTTTTCGATAAGTTCTGTCATGTAAAATACTCGTTACGATTTATTGATTATCAGCAGCTCAGGTTGATTATACCAAGTGAGCAGATATAAAAAAACCGCCCCAGGGCGGTTTTTTTTAGATCATAATTTCGTTAAATTACAGTTTAGGACCTGCTTCTACTAGTGCTTTACCTTCGTCTGTATCGGTAAATTTAGTGAAGTTATTAACGAAACGTGCCGCTAAATCTTGTGCTTTACTGTCCCACTGCGCTGCATCGTCGTAAGTGCGGCGCGGGTCAAGAATATCACCTTCAACCCCATCAACCGCTGTAGGAACAGCAAGGTCGAAGTATGGCAGTTGGGTGCTGTCGGCTTTGTCGATTGAGCCATCTAGAATGGCATCGATAATGGCACGAGTTGCCTTAATTGAAATACGCTTGCCAGTACCGTTCCAGCCAGTGTTTACTAGGTAAGCTTGTGCGCCTGCATCTTCCATTCGCTTAGTTAATACTTCAGCGTACTGAGTTGGGTGTAGGCTTAGGAAAGCGGCACCAAAACAAGATGAGAATGTAGGAGTTGGTTCAGTAATACCACGCTCGGTACCTGCTAGCTTAGCAGTAAAACCAGACAGGAAGTAGTAACGAGTTTGCTCTGGCGTCAGCTTAGCAACTGGCGGTAAAACACCGAATGCATCGGCGGTTAAGAAAATAACTTTCTTAGCATGGCCAGCTCTTGAAACAGGCTTAACGATATTCTCAATGTGGTAAATTGGGTATGAAACACGAGTATTCTCAGTTTTTGAGTTGTCGTCATAATCAATTTTACCGTCATCAGCAACCGTAACGTTTTCTAGTAACGCGTCGCGACGAATGGCATTGTAAATGTCAGGTTCGTTTTCAGCACTAAGGTTAATGGTTTTAGCATAACAACCACCTTCGAAGTTAAATACGCCGTTATCATCCCAACCGTGTTCATCGTCGCCAATAAGAGCACGCTTTGGATCAGTTGATAAGGTTGTTTTACCTGTACCAGACAAACCGAAGAAAACCGCGGTATCGCCGTCAGCGCCAACGTTGGCAGAACAGTGCATTGAAGCAATGCCGCGTAGTGGCAGTAGATAGTTCATCATTGAGAACATACCTTTTTTCATTTCGCCGCCGTACCAAGTGCCGCCAATTAGCTGCATCCGTTCGGTTAGGTTAAAGGCCACGAAATTTTCTGAATTAAGACCTTGCTCTTGCCAGTTAGGGTTAGTCGTTTTAGCACCGTTCATCACAATAAAGTCAGGTTCGAAGCTAGCTAGCTCTTCATCAGAAGGACGAATAAACATGTTTTTAACGAAATGCGCTTGCCATGCAACTTCTGTGATAAAGCGTACTTTTAGACGCGTATCATCATTGGCACCACAAAATGTATCAACAACAAACAGACGTTTGCCGGAAAGTTGAGTAGAAACGAGCGACTTAAGTTCGCTCCAAGTTTCGGTGCTCATTGGCTTGTTGTCGTTTTTACCTTGATCAGACCACCATACTGTATCGCGAGTTGTGTCGTCACGAACAATATACTTATCTTTTGGCGAACGGCCCGTGAAAATACCTGTGTCGACAGATACAGCACCTGACTCTGTAATTACACCCTTCTCATACCCTGATAAATCGGCTCTGGTCTCTTCTTCAAATAATAAATCATATGAAGGGTTATATATAACTTCTTGGACGTCGTTAATACCATATTTTGTTAAATCAATTGTGGCATTACCATTTGTGGCGACGGTCATTTTTTGCTGCTCCTAAAACAGTGGTAAGTAGTATATTAAATTACATCAAGGTTTCGTAACCCGGCCTGCTGGCAACCGAGATTGTACAGGATATTGGGGTGTGATTTAAACCACATAAATCATAAATAATTACGCCTTTAGTATAGTATTTAAGATTGAAGGTGATAACTGATTGTTTTTAGAAGTAAGAGAGGTTATTTTTTGAACGTTTGCTCGCTGAGGTTTTCGGTTGTTTAGTGGGTAATGCCATCAATAATTTTACTGCGCCAGTTAAATTTAGTTAGATTAGGCTGGCGCAGCAAAAATTAATTAATGAACCAGGTCGTTATTTTGCTGCGGATCGTTAAATAACTCGGCGATATCACGGGCATTAAACTGATAGCTAGTTTTACAGTACTCACAGTTCATGCCAATGCTGCCTTCCTCGCTTAAGATAGATTCTGCTTCTTCACGCCCGATAGCAATAATCGCGCCCTCGCTGCGCTCGCGTGAGCAGCCACAGACATAACTTAATGATTGTGGTTCGAATATCCGAACTTCTTCTTGGTGATACAAACGATTTAAGATGTCGTTAGGTTCCAGCTCGAATAATTCGTTATCTTTAATTGTCGCGGTCAATTGCTGTAAATGACTGTAATCATTTTCACTCGCCCCGTCCTGTTCGTCGGTGCTTGGCAACGCTTGCAACATAATGCCGGCCGCATTTTTAGCGTCAGCGCGCAACCAGAAATGAGTTTTAAGTTGTTCTGACTGCATAAAATAGCTTTCAAGACACTGGCTTAACGTTGGTTTATCTAAAGCAACAATGCCTTGATAACGTTCGCCTTTTTTAGGGCTTATGGTAATAACCATATAACCCTTGTTATTAAATAATTCGGTTAAGTCGCCAGTGGTGATTTCGCCAACGACTCGGGCAACGCCACGTAATTGTTGCTGATCATTGCCGTTTACTACGGCGAGAGGCATTGGGCCATCACCCTGTAACTGCACCGCAATGTTGCCTTCAAATTTTAACAAGGCAGTTAACATTGAAGTAGCCACTAATAATTCGCCTAACAGGTATTGAACTTCAGTGGGGTAGTTATGATTAGCAATAATTTCTTGATAGGCCTGATTCGCCTGAACTAGCTCGCCACGAACAGGGATGTTGTCAAACAAATAACGGTTTAATTGATCTTTCACTTCTTTGATTCCAGTTATGGTCGGATACTTGAGTAACCGAACCTTATTGTGCTTTAAATTGAATAATTTTACGCCGTTGCTTTTTGTCTGGACGTCGCTCAGGGTGAGGATTGTCTAACACATGAAGCCGGCGTAATTCTGCATTTTTGTCGCGTAGCTCGATACTCGCGATGGTTTCTTGGTAAAGTGCTTGCGCCACCGGTGCTGGTCCGCGCTGCCCGCTTAACGCTAAAATGACTACTTCTTTATTTTCGTTACCTTGACGTAACTTAACCTTGGCCCCAATTTCAACTGTTTTACTGGGACGGCTTCGCTGATCTTGATAAGTCACTTTTCCGCCCTGTATCATGTCTTTAGCAATAGCTCTGGTTTTATAGAAGCGGGCGGCCCATAACCATTTATCAAGTCGAATGGCATTACTTTGCGTTGCGTTAGCTGTTGATTTTGCCAATTTTAAAACCCTTAAGGAGGTAGTAATAGCCATTACACCACTGCGTGATCATCTTTCTTGTTCAAAAATGAACATTTTATAAATGTAACCGGGCTAAGACGGATCAATCGCCAAAATTAGCATAAATATGGTTATTTTTCCATCTTGAATTAATGATCTGCTAAGGTGTGTTCAATGGTTGTGGCAGAGGTCATACAATAGTATCATTATATTAAATGAGAATAATTCTCGAAAAAATAAGTGTGATGTAATATTTGTTGTGATTATTTATATAAAACAATAGCTTTACGGAAATTTTGTAGGGACTGAAATTGGATGTCGTAAATTCCTGATGGATAGATTTAAACATATTATTAGCGCATCAACGATTAATAGCACTAAACTGGTTCGTTTTGCTACCGTTGTTATCGTTTTTTTCATTGTTTTTCAACTCGCTAAAATTACTTGGCTAGTGCTTACTCCTGCTGCCGAGTCTGCACCGTCATGGCGTCCGCCGGCATCAGTAAATCACAATAGCGGCTCTAATTTAACGACTAATTTTAGTGGCTATCAATGGTTTGGCAAATTTAACCAGAGTCAAAAAGTCGATATCGTTGCCCCCCAAGCTGTTACCAAGGCGCCTAAAACCAAATTAAACTTAACGCTATCAGGCTTAGTGGCCAGTAATGTTGTTGAAAACTCGATGGCGATTATTGAGTTCAAAGGCAAGCAGGCGACTTACGGCGTTAATGAGAAAATTAAAGGCACCAGGGCGGTGGTTCATCAAATCTTCCACGATCGAGTTATTTTAAAAAACGCGGGCAATTATGAAACTCTGATGCTTGACGGTTTTGACTATCAAGCACAGTCGTCCACGCAACCCGTTGCTTTAAAAAATAAAAATAGCAATAGCTTTTCGGCTCAGCTGGCTAAGTCGCGTGCGGAAATATTAAAAGATCCGGGCAAGATCATCGACCATATTTCGATTACCCCAGTACGTAAAAATAATAAAATAAAAGGCTATCGCTTAAACCCGGGCCGTAATCCGAGTTTGTTCCGCGCGTCGGGCTTAAAACATAATGACTTGGCAGTGTCGATTAACGGTTACGACCTCACCGACTTTAGTGAATCTCTTCAAGTAATGAATGATTTAAAAACCATGATAGATATGTCATTGGTGGTCGAGCGTGATGGGCAGTTGATTGATGTTCAATTTGGCTTGGCTCAGTAATTAGTCCGATGGTTGATGGCGCTAAAAAGTGCCACGACTACCTTTGTCCGGATTATCCATAAGAATTTAAGAATTTAAGAATTTAAGGAAGATTATTAATGTTCGGAACTCGCGGTTTTCTCGCATCTTGTCAGCAGGCTGTCACCATATTATCGGTCGGTTGCTTGTTATCTACCGCGTCGTGGGCGGCCCAATATTCGGCAAGCTTTAAAGGCACCGACATTAATGAATTTATTAATACTGTGGGTAAGTCGCTTAATAAAACCATCATCATTGAGCCAAATGTTCGTGGCAAAATAAATGTCCGTAGTTATCAAACGTTTAATGATGAACAATATTTCCAATTTTTTCTAAATGTATTGGAAGTATATGGTTATGCGGTTGTTAATATGGATAACGGCATTATAAAAGTCATCAAAGGTAAAGACGCCAAGCTGGCTCCTATTGCGATTGCCGACGAAAACTCTCCAGGTTATGGCGATGAAATGGTCACGCGAATTGTGCCCGTTTATAATGTGCCAGTACGTGAACTTGTGCCTATTTTACGTCAAATCACTGACAATGCCCGTGGCGGCAATATTGTGTCGCACGACGCTTCTAATGTCATTATGTTAACCGGGCGAGCGGCTGCCGTGAACCGGATTGTTGAATTAGTACGCCGAGTTGACAAGCAAGGCGATCAAGAGGTTAGCATTGTTACGCTTAAACATGCTTCTGCCCCTGAGTTGGTCCGAATTGTTGAATCAATTCTTAGCAGTGCAAAATCAGGCAAAGCGGCGGCAAGCAGCCAACTGCGACCAAAGCTTGTTGCCGACGAACGAACCAACAGTGTAGTAGTGAGTGGTGAGAAACGCGCCAGAATGCGAGCGGTTTCGTTGGTGCGCCGACTTGATAACGAGCAAGAGTCGACCGGCAATACCAAGGTCATTCACCTTAAATATGCGCAGGCGACCGACATTGTTAAAGTATTAACAGGGGTTGCTAAAAACTTACAACCGACCACGAGCAAATCTAAAGCTAAAAGCAAAACCACTAATCGCGAAATAAACATTCAGGCCCACGAAGACACTAACTCACTCGTTATCACTGCTCAGCCCGATACCATGCGCAGCCTTGAAAGCGTTATTCGCCAGCTTGATTTTCGCCGCGCTCAAATTAATGTCGAAGCGATTATTGTTGAAATTTCTGAAGGCGATGGTATCGATCTTGGCGTGCAATGGGCCAGTGCCGACGCTGGCGTAATTCAGTTTAGTAATGGCGCCTCGATTTCATCGTTAGCGGGCGCGGCAGCGGCAGCACGTGGGACAACAACAGAAGAAACATATACTCCATCAGATGGTAGTGCAGTCCAAAATCTATCTATAACCACTGAGGGAGATTACAGCTCCCTCGCTTCGATTCTAACGGGCGTATCTGGTGCCATGACTGGCTTTGTCGCTGGTGATTGGGCCATGGTACTGCAAGCCGTACGTGCCAGCAGCTCGTCTAATATTTTGGCCACACCCAACATCACCACGTTAGATAACCAGGAAGCGACATTTGTCGTTGGCGAAGAAGTGCCCGTAATTACAGGCTCGGCCGCGAGCAGTAACAATACCAATCCGTTTCAAACGATTGAGCGTAAAGAGGTTGGCATTAAGCTAACCGTGACCCCGCAAATTAATGAAGGCAATGCGGTTCAGCTTAAAATTGAACAAGAAGTCTCAGGGGTTAAAAGTGGCACCGCCGGTGCTGCGGTTGATGTTATTTTCTCTAAACGTTCGGTAAGTACCACGGTGATGGTTGACGATGGTCAAATTGTGGTGATTGGTGGTTTGATCGACGAAGATGTTCAGCAGGTGGTATCTAAGGTGCCATTGCTCGGGGATATCCCTATTTTGGGGCATTTATTCCGCTCAACCCAAAGCAAAACCACGAAGCGTAATTTAATGATCTTTATTAAACCAACCATCATTCGTGACGCAGCCACTATGTCACGATTGAGTGCGCGAAAATACAATGCTATTCGGGCGCAGCAGCTTGCTGAACGAGAAAATGGCATCGCCTTAATGCCTTATACCGATTCGCCAGTACTGGAACCCGTTGAATTGCCCAAATCATTACAAGATTATATTAAAGCGCAAAAGACCTCGCCGCCACAAAAGATAAATTATGATGAGTAATCTCGAGCAAGGCAGTTTGACTGAGCCTCAGCCTGAAGATGCTCACTTTAATCGATTTAGTTTTGCCCATGCCAAAAATCATGGAGTATTGTTGATGATTGGCGAGCAAGAGCAAACGCTGATTTTCGGCCCTGATACCACAATGGCTGCCTTGTTAGAGGCGCGGCGTTATTATGGCAGTGACCTTAAGCTTAAGCGGGTCGACAGCGACAGTTTTGAGCGTGAATTAACCATAGCGTATCAGCATGATACTTCTAAAACTCAGCAGCTGGTAGAAGACTTGGGCAACGATGTTGACCTGTTTACTCTGGCCGATGAGCTAACCGAAGTCGAAGATTTATTAGAGTCGGAAGACGACGCGCCGATTATTAAACTCATCAATGCCACCTTAAGTGAAGCGATCAAAGAAGGGGCTTCCGATGTACATATCGAAACCTTCGAGAAAAAATTAATGATCCGTTTTCGGGTTGATGGCATTTTACGAGAGGTGTTAAAACCTAATCGCAAGCTTGCATCGTTACTTGTTTCGCGTATTAAAGTCATGGCCAAGTTGGACATTGCCGAAAAACGCTTGCCCCAAGATGGTCGTATTTCATTACGCATTGCAGGACGCGCGGTTGATGTCCGAGTATCAACCATGCCATCGAATCATGGTGAGCGGGTGGTCTTACGTTTGCTCGACAAAAACCAGGCGCGGTTAAACCTTAAAGACTTGGGCATGACCGCTGGTATTCGTGAGCGGTTCGACGTTTTAATTCATCGCCCCCATGGCATTATCTTAGTCACTGGGCCAACGGGCTCAGGTAAAAGTACCACCTTATACGCAGGCTTAACCGATTTAAATAGCCAAGATCGCAACATATTAACCGTTGAAGATCCGATTGAATATAACATTGACGGTATTGGTCAGACCCAAGTTAACGCGAAGGTCGACATGACCTTTGCGCGTGGTTTACGGGCTATTTTACGTCAAGATCCCGATGTGGTGATGATCGGCGAAATTCGCGATCTTGAAACCGCGCAAATTGCGGTGCAAGCCAGTTTAACCGGTCACATGGTATTGTCGACTTTGCACACCAATACTGCGGTTGGCGCGGTAACACGCCTGCAAGATATGGGTGTTGAAACCTTCTTGCTGTCGTCAAGTTTGCTGGGTGTATTAGCGCAGCGATTGGTCAGAACCTTGTGTGGCCACTGTCGCGAAGAGCATTTGGCCGATGACGGTGAATTGGTGTTATTGCAATGTATTGAACCCACTAAAATTTACCGCGCTATTGGCTGCGAGCAGTGTAACTATCGCGGTTATCGTGGTAGAACAGGCATCCATGAATTATTAGAAGTTGACGATAAAGTACGAGAAATGATCCATAACGGCAGCAGTGAATTTGATATTGAACGCCATATTCGCACCACTTGTCCGAGCATTCGTCACGATGGTATTTCTAAAGTATTAGCCGGCATCACCACACTTGAAGAAGTGCTGCGTGTGACCCGTGATGAGTAACTAAGTCGTGGCAGCATTTGAATTCCAAGCATTAGACAAACTAGGCAAACAGCACAAAGGCGTGCTCGAAGCTGACTCTAGCCGTCAGGTTCGCCAGCAATTGCGCGAAAAAGGCTTAATGCCTGTTGATGTTAAATCGGTTGCCACCGTGACCTCAAAATTGGGGCGGGTCGGTGGGCGGCTCAAAATCAGTACTGCTGAATTAGCGTTAATTACCCGCCAAATTTCAACCTTGGTACAGTCATCGCTGCCGATTGAAGAATGTTTGCAAGCAGTCGCCGAACAATGTGAGCAAGCCAAGGTGAAGTCGGTCATTTTGGCTGTTCGCAGTCGGGTGGTTGAAGGTTATAGTTTGGCTGATTCGATGGCTGAATTTCCACAAGTTTTTGAAAAACTCTATACCGCGATGGTTGCAGCGGGAGAAAAGTCTGGTCATTTAGATATTGTGTTAAACCGACTGGCTGATTACACCGAACAACGACAAATTATGCGCGGCAAGTTAATGCAAGCGATGATTTATCCGATTATGCTGACGGTGGTAGCAGTTGGGGTTATTTCGCTATTGCTGGCGGTCGTGGTGCCTAAGGTCGTTGAGCAATTTCAGCACATGGGGCAAGAGTTACCCTTGTCGACCCAAATTCTGATTATGGCCAGTGATTTTGTCGTTAATTATGGCCTGCTGGTCGTCATATTAATTGCCGCCGCGGTGAGTCTATTTAAGCGCCAGCTTAATAATCCGGGATTTAAATTAGCGGTGCATCAGCGGTTATTGTCATTGCCAGTTTTTGGTAAGGTGATCCGTGGCCTTAATACCGCGCGCTTTGCTCGAACATTAAGTATTTTAACCTCTTCAAGTGTACCTTTGCTTGAAAGCATGAAAATATCGTCTGAGGTGTTGGCCAATATTCATATTCGTAACGCAGTACTCGAGGCGGCTAATTACGTGCGTGAAGGCTCGAGTTTACGGGCGAGTCTACAGCAAACTAAGTTATTTCCACCCATGATGCTGCATATGATCGCGTCGGGTGAAAAAAGTGGTGAGCTCGAGCAAATGCTGGGCCGAGCCGCCGATAATCAAGACCGCGAATTTGAAGCAATGGCTAATATGGCATTAGGGGTTTTTACCCCAGCCATTGTAGTGGCCATGGCCTGTGTGGTGTTTTTTATTGTTATCGCTATTTTACAACCTATTTTAGATCTCAACTCTTTAGTTGGCGGTTAATTAATTTTATATATACGAGGAATTTATGCAGTCTAATCATCACAAGCAAGCGGGCTTTTCATTACTAGAAATTATGGTTGTTATCGTTATTTTGGGTATTTTAGCCAGCATGGTATTGCCTAATATCTTGGGTAATAAAGAAAAAGCCGAGCGCCAAAAAGTGGTGTCTGACATCACGACATTAGAAAGCGCAATGGACATGTACAAATTGGATAACAGTCGCTATCCAACAACAGATCAAGGGCTTGAGGCCTTAGTCAGTAAGCCTGAAGTCGATCCTCAGCCGCGCAGTTACCGTGAAGACGGTTACATTAAGCGTTTACCGCAAGATCCGTGGGGCAATGACTATTTATTACTAAGCCCAGGAGAAAACGGTAAGTTTGACTTGTTTTCACCCGGTCTTGACGGTGAAGAAGGTACTGAAGATGATCTAGGCAACTGGAATATCTTTGACAAATCATAACTGCGTTAAGCTAACCTATTAATGCGCCAGCATGCGATGTTGTTACCGCGCCAGCTGACCAGCACTAAACAACGGGGTTTTACCCTGATTGAGTTAATGCTGGTGGCCGTGTTAATGGGGCTGGTGGCGTCGGCGGTGTTGTTTACCCTTGATAGCTCTGGGCCGCAAAAAGCGCTTAAGCGTCAGGCACAGAAAATGGCAGCACTGACCGAGTTAGCTTTAGATCAAGCGACTATGACAGGGCGTGACTATGGCTTGGTGATGACAAGCAATAGTTACCGCTTTGTTGAATTGTCAGAGCAACGTTGGCAACCCTTGGACGACACATTACTGGTCGAGCAAGAGCTTAAAGATGCCCAGCTGGTAATGTCGGTGGATGGTTTTTTATGGTCACCGCAGCAACGTGATTTTAGCTCAAGCAACTTGTTTGAAGAGCGCGAGGTTGATCTGGAACTTGATCAAAAAGAAAGTGCTCATATCCCCCAAGTATTGATTTTGTCGTCGGGCGAGCTAACGCCATTTAAGGTCGACTTTCAGCTTAATAATCAGGCTGACTTTAGTTTGTCACAGCAACAACAAAGCTACCGAGTTCGCTTAAATGCCGACACGTTGGGCATGGTTAGCGTAGTAGTAGCTGCCAATGAATAATCTAAAATTACGACTTAGCTTAGTACGCGGCATGACTCTAATTGAAGTGATGGTTGCTTTGGCTGTGTTCTCATTAGCTGCACTGGCGGCGGTTAATGTCGCCACTGAGCACATGCGCTCATTGTCTTACATTGAACAGAAAACCTTGGCCTTATGGGTTGCTAATAATCAGCTAACCCAACTTCAGCTCGATCAAAAACTACCAAAGCTTGGTGATAGCAAAGGTGAGGTTGAGTTTGCTGGTAATACTTGGTACTGGCGCCAGTCCGGTATTAAAACACCGGATCCTGACTTTAGAATGGTTAGGGTTAGCATCTTTAGCAGTGTGGACAGTAAGTCATCACTGGCAGAGTTGACCAGCTATATGGTGGCCAAATAATGAGGCTCAAATATCAAGCGGCTTTTACCCTAATTGAAATAATGATCGCGATGGCGATTTTTGCCTTAATCGGTCTGGCTTCTAATCAAGTATTGTTTTCTGTTTTGACCAGTGACGAGGTTTCACAACAAGCATCACTGCGCATTAAGCAGGTTCAGCGAAGTTATCAGCTGATCCAAACTGATTTTATGCAGATGGCCCCGCGGCCAATTCGGGTCGGTGACAACCAGCCTTCAAGCAAGTTGTTGTTGGCTGGTGACGGGGTAATCGACAGTGATGATCACGGCATCGCATTTGCCCGGTTAGGCTGGCGTAACCCAGCGCAAATGTTTCCACGTGGCAGTGTGCAAGCGGTAGGTTACCGGTTAGTGGATAATCAATTGCAACGTTTGCATTACCTTTATCCGGATCAACAAGCTGGCACCGAACCTCAAGTTACCGTGTTATTACGCGATGTTGAACAGTTAAAGTTTGAATATTTCGCGGACAAAAAATGGCAAAAAAATTGGACCAAATCCGAGTTACCTCAAGGGGTAGCAATGCTGCTTACCTTAAAAAGTTACGGCAGCCTACGGTGGCAGTTTTTAACCGTTGCTAGTGGCGAGGTGGTTAACTAATGACGGATAATTTTAGCCCGCAGCGCCAGCGTGGCGTAGCACTAATTACCGTGTTGTTGGTCGTGGCTTTAGTGGTGATAATTGCGTCGACTATGACCGAACGTTTGCAATTGACCGCTAATCGCACCATCAATCAACAGCTATACCAGCAGGGGTTATGGTCGGCGATGGCAGGCGAGCACTTAGTTTATAAAGTACTAGCGCAAGATTACAAGGACGATCCTGACTCGGTTAACTTGCAACAGCTATGGGCACGTCAGGGCATGATCTTTCCGCTTGAAAATGGTCAATTATCGGGTTCAGTCCAAGATTTGCATAGCTGTTTTAATCTCAATGTGCTGGCAACACCGCCACTGGCTGATAAAGAATACGAACCAACCATGCAGCAGCGCCAATTTGAAACACTATTACGGGCGCTAGATATTGAAGAATATCAAATTGAGCAGTTGTCGAGCACCATTCGCGATTGGGTTGATAGTAACAATAAGGTTGAAAGTTCGCTCGGGGCTGAAGACGACAGTTATGCCTCACGCCAAGTGCCTTATTTAACGGCCAATGCGCCAATGGTTTCGGTCACCGAATTACTGGCAATTGAAGGCATGACGCCAGCGATATATCGAAAAATACGTCCCTTTGTTTGCGTGATCCCCAATCAAACAACGATGGCGATAAATATTAATACCATTGATCCTGAACAGCCGCAGATCCTGATGGCGATGTTTGGCGATCAATATAAGCTGTCATTAGACGCCGCCAATTCGGTCTTGAGCAGCAGAGATGAAGAGGGCTATAAAGACCTTGATACCTTTTTTAAACTGACAGAAATAAGCGGTTTAGGCAAATTGTCCGCAGAGTTTAAACAACAGTTCTTTGTCACTAGCGATAGTTTTCGAGCGGTAATGAGCTTTACGATTGACCAGCGTAGCTTTACCTTAGAGAGTATTTTCTCTCGCAACAAAGAAGGTAAATTGGCGGTAATAAGCCGTCAGTTTGGTGACATAGAATGACAATTTTGATAGTTGGGCGCGGCCCGCGATTGGAGAATACAAAGTGAGTGAACGGTTAATCATCCGATTGGGAAGTCAGGTTACAGACACGATTAATTGGTTAGTGTGGTCAGATGGCGAACAAGAAATAATAGCCTCGGGTACGCTCAATGACGCCCATGAGCTGTCAACATTATCGCAACGGGCAGCGCGCTGTTTGGTTTTTGTGCTGGTACCGGGTGCTGACATTGGGTTTTTTGAGGTCGAATTACCTAAAACTAATCGTCGTCAAGCGCTTAAAGCCATGCCTTTTATGCTCGAAGATGAGTTAGCCAGTGATGTTGAGCAAATGCATTTTGTGCCAGGTCAAAGTGTTGGCAATAATCAAAGTGTTTATGTGGTCGATAAAAGTAAGCTGGCTTTATGGCTGAGCTGGCTAACGGCTGCCAACATCACGGTTAAGCAAATGCTGCCCGATTGGTTGGCATTGCCACTGCCAAGCACTGACGATGCCGTTAGTATTATCGAGCTCGATAATCAGTTGTTAATTCGTCAAAGCACAGAGCAAGGGCTGACGATTGCAAGCGATTGGTTTGACTCATGGTTAGCTTTTACGGCCGAGCTGCAGCCGCAACTGCTGTTAGAAAATTACGGTGCTAGTGAACAAGTAACCCAGCATGACGCCAATTGGCAAGCGCGGGATACTTTATTGCCAATGCAGTGTTTGGCGATGGGCGTCAACCAAAGCAAGGTTAATTTGTTGATTGGTGAGTTTGCGCCAGCACAGCGTCATACTACGCTGCATTTATGGCGCTCGGTCGCGGTAGTCTCTGTGGTTGCTGTCTTGCTTATTTTTGTCGAGAAATTTTATCTTATTAACCAATTAACCGCACAAAAAACGGTAGTGATGGCTAATTCGCAAGCAATCTATCTGCAACTCAACCCCGACGCAAAGCGGCTTAATCGCCTTAAATATCGAGTTAAGCAGCAGTTAAAACAAGTAACCAGTGGCGGTGGTCAATCGCACTTTTTACCAATGATGGCATCACTTAATAATGCCTTTGCTAAGGTACCGCAAATTAAGCCGGTCAGCATTAAATATGATGATAAGCGCCGTGAACTTAGGATCCAGGCTAATGCTGATAGTTATCAGCAGTTTGAGGCGTTTAAGCGTCAGTTGAGCACGACGTTTACGGTCACAACCGGGGCGATGAATAATAATGGCAGCAAGGTTAACGGTTCGTTGACGATTAAGGTGGCATCATGAAAGAATATTTAGCATCGTTGCAACAGCGAGAGCGTAATCTGGTGTATCTGATGGCAGGATTCGTGTTGCTCGCGCTAGGGTACTTTGCCGCTTACCAGCCGGTTGATCAACGCTTGCAGCGTGCGACGGCTTCGCTGGAGCGGGAAGTTAGTTTGCAACAGTGGCTTGAAACTAACGCCACTAAGCTAGTAAAACTTAGGGCTGACAATGGCCAAGCTAAAACAAGTTCGGTAGGACTCGATCAACTGGTTAATCGCAGTGCTCGCCAGTTGGGTTTAACCATTAACCGCTTGCAACCGCAAAATAACAAATTGAACGTGACCTTGGAGCAGGCGAAATTTAATACCGTACTGCAATGGCTGGCCGTGTTGCAGCAACAACATGGTGTGAAATTAAACAGTGTTGATTTTAGATCGGAATCGACCCCAGGCATGGTTCGCGTTCGTGTCTTGTTAGGTAAATAGGAGTGATGGTGAAATTTTTTAAATATGCATTATTCGCATTGCTTGGTTATAGTTTTTTTCTCGTGGCGCTGTTACCCGCTCGTTTTGTGATGAGTAAAGTACCGTCGCAACCGGGACTTACCTTCGGGGCTGCCCATGGCACCATATGGCAGGGCAAACTTGATTTTGTTCGTTATAACAACGTCAGGGTTAACGACGTTAGCTGGGATTTTAACTGGAGTAGCTTATTGCAAGGTCAAGTGATGTTAGACACTACGATGGGGCGTCATCAGGGTGACATTCGTGGTGGTGGCGCAATCGGTTATTCAATGGCTGGGGTGGTGGTAAATCAATTTAAATTGTCAGCGCCATTAAGTATTATTAGCCAAATTAAGCCACTGCCGCTGGGTTTACAGGCTTCCGGAGACTTTAATCTGACTCTGGATAGTTATCAGCAAGCTGCGCCGTGGTGCGAGACTTTAGCTGGTAACATCCGCTTGTCTGCCGCCAATATTAAAAGTAATTTTGGTAGTGTCGATATTAAAAAAGCGCAAGCGGTAGTGCGTTGCGATAAAGGTGCGCTGGTGGCGGTGATAAAACCTGCCACCAATAGTTTGGGCATTAATGCCACCGTACGGCTGGACAGCAAGCAACTACTTGAAGTGTCTGGACACGTTAAGCCGCCGGGCAATGCACCACGCGACTTTGTCGAGTTGCTGAAATTTACCGGTAAAGCGGATGCCAACGGTCGTTATTTGCTAAATTTTAAGCAAGCGATATAGCGTATCGACAGTTATAATTTAGCTTATTTATCCGGTGGTCAACTTATTTAATTTGATCAATAATCTGATTAAAATGACTGATGTTAGGGAAGTTAGCCATCTCAACTGCGGTTTTTTGGCTGTCGGGCTGATTAATCCCCAAACATTGGCCAATACCATTCTTAGCAGCGACATGCAGTAGCGGTTCGCTGTCATCGATAAACAAGCTGGTGGCCGCGATAATGTCGTGTTGCTTAAAAATAGCCTGCCACAACAGATCAGACTCTTTGGCGTAACCAAACTGGTGGGTCGACAACAATAAGTCAAAATGAGGTTGCAGTTGGGTTAATTCCATTTTGAGCGTTAAGCTGGTGGGAAAGGCGTTTGTCAGCAAAATTATCCGTTTATTAGCTTGTTTTAACGCGGTTAAAAACTCAATAACATAAGGTCTGACTTTTATTAAATGGCTCAGTTGTTGTTTTAATTCCAGAATGTCTAAATCAAGCTGTTGCTGCCAATAATCTAAACAATACCATTGTAAGGTACCGTGTACTTGTTGATACATTTCAGCGGTTTTTTGTCGGGCTTGTATCAGCGATATTTGTTGTTTTTTAGCGTATTGAGCCGGCAGATATTCTAGCCAAAACTGATTATCATAGTGCAGATCAAGCAAGGTGCCATCCATGTCTACTAATACCGTATCAACCGTTGACCAATTGATTGTCATGTTTTTCACCTCGTCATAAATTATACTTAATATGTAGTTTATCAGTATATTTGAGATGCAGGGGCGCTCTATTTTTGATTATGCTGGCTATTTTATCCCGCTATTGCGTGTTTGAACGTAAAATCGGTTGTTTAAAGCCGATAGTCGAGCTATTTTAATATGGTGGCTCGTGTGTGAGCCGGTATTTTTATCGATGCAGCCAGCAGTGAGGTTTTATGGCAAAACAGCGACAACTCCCAACGATAGTTTCTTCAACAATAAGTGCCAAAAGTCGGTTTTTTGCGATTGAGGAGCTCGAACTTAAATTCTCTAATGGGGTCGAAAGAACCTATGAGCGGATGAAAGGTGGTGGCCGTGGTGCCGTAATGATTGTGCCTTATTTAGATCAAGCGACCATGATTTTAATTCGTGAATACGCTTGTGGCACCCATAATTATGAATTAGGTTTTCCGAAAGGTTTGATTGATCCAGGTGAAACTCCTGAGCAAGCGGCCAATCGTGAGCTAAAAGAAGAAATTGGTTACGGTGCTGAGCAGTTGATCCCGTTAAAGTCTTTGGCAATGGCGCCTGGTTACTTTGGTTCTACCATGCATATTTTTATTGCAACAGGCTTGTATCCACAGCGTTTAGAAGGGGATGAGCCCGAACCATTAGAGTTAGTCCAGTGGCCATGTCAGGACATTGACCGGCTAATGAAAGATCCTGACTTTAATGACGCCCGCAGTGTTGCGGCACTGCTGATGGCGCATCAACATATCGCGACGACTTAGGAAAATTGAGGAAATTACATGGATTTGTGTGAATTAACCCTAGCTGTTGAGCAAATATCTCGGACCGCAGGTGCTGAAATTAAGCGAATTTATCAGTCAGGCAGCTTTGAGTCTCATCTAAAAACGGATGAATCGCCTGTCACCAGTGCCGATTACGCCGCCAATGATATTATTTGCAAAGCGTTGGCTGAGCTAACTCCAGAAATTCCAATTGTTTCAGAAGAATTGCCCGATATTAGTTGTCAGGAGCGGCAAAGCTGGTCCCGTTATTGGTTAGTTGATCCGCTCGATGGTACCGGCGAGTTTATTGCTGGCAGTGGTGATTTTTCTGTCGCGATAGCCTTGATAGATAACCACGTTCCGATCATTGGGGTTATTTATGCCCCGATCCACGATCGCTGTTATTTAGCAAGCCGTGGCCGTGGTGCCTTTAGGCGTGACAGCGATGGTTTGGCGCCAATCTCTGTTGATGATGAACCGCGAGAGCGCCTTAAAATAGCGGTAAGCTTAAGGCAACCAAAAGCAACGGTATTGTCGCTAGTATCGTCACAATTTAATTATGATTTAGTCCCGATGGGCAGCGCCACGTTAAAAAGCTGTTTAATTGCTGAAGGCGGTGCTGATTTTTATATCAGAATTGGGCCTACGGGAGAGTGGGACACCGGTGCAGCTCATTGTATTTTAACCGAAGCGGGTGGCGATATTAGTGATCTGTCACTGCAAACCTTAACCTACAATAAGCGCGATACGTTGGAAAATCCTAACTTTATTGTGCGTGGTAATCTTAAATTGCCGTGGCAAGACATAGTGAATTAGTCTTCTAGGTTCGATTCCGCCTTATGAGCATTGAACTTTTATTTAGCGGTTTTAGTATTATACTCAATTGTACTGATTGAAGGAGAACCTTATGCCAGAATTTGATGATATGCGTACGCGCTTAGTAGAGATGCAGCATCTGCTAACTGAAAAGTTAGAGCGGATTGTCCAAAATTTGACAACTGAAGCTAATACCGACTGGTCAGAGCAAGCACAAGAGCGTGAAAACGACGAGGTGATGGACGCACTAGGCAATGAGGTTAGACGTGAGCTGAGACAGGTTAACGTTGCGCTGCATCGGCTTGAGGCGGGAGAGTATCAATATTGTACCGACTGTGGTGAAGATATTGCGCTGGAACGATTACATGTTGTACCTTTCACTGAGCACTGTATTAAATGTGCATCGAAAAGAGATTAGCAACAGCGGTGCTAATCTCCCCCAGTATTTAGCTTAGAACAATCTGTTTAAACCATTTAATGCCGCCACGCGATAAGCTTCAGCCATCGTTGGGTAATTAAAGGTGGTATTGATAAAGTACTCAATTGTATTGCCTTCGCCTTTTTGCTCCATGATCGCTTGACCAATGTGCACGATTTCTGACGAACGTTCGCCAAAGCAATGAATACCTAATAATTGCTTGGTATCACGGTGAAATAGTAGCTTAAGAAAACCAACATCAACTCCGCCAATTTGAGCACGAGCTAGGTGTTTAAACTGCGCGCGACCCACTTCGTAAGGTACCTTCTGTTCTGTTAATTCTTGTTCTGTTTTACCCACTGAGCTGATTTCAGGAATGGTATAGATCCCCGTCGGGATATCACGAATTAACTGTCCTTCACTGTTACCTGAGATCATTGATTTGGCGGCGATACGCCCTTGATCGTAAGCGGCGCTAGCGAGCGACGGGTAACCAATCACATCACCAACGGCATAGATATTTTTAACGACAGTTTGGTAGTGCTCATTTACTTCGAGCTGGCCGCGTGAGTTAGGCTTAAGGCCGACATTAGCTAAAGCAAGTGAGTCGGTATTACCGGTACGACCGTTGGCAAATAACAAACAGTCGGCTTTCATTTTCTTGCCAGACTCTAGGTGCAGTACTACGCCGTCTTTGGTTTCTTCAATTTTTGAATAAGACTCGCTATTGCGCATCACAACGCCGCTATTCCAAAAGTGATAAGACAATGACTCGGTCACTTCAGTATCAAGGAAAGACAGTAAGCGGTCGCGGGTATTAACTAAATCGACGCGTAACCCTAGGCCACGGAAAATTGAAGCATACTCACAGCCAATAACACCAGCGCCATAAACAATAATACTGCGAGGTTGGTGTGCTAATGACAAAATGCTGTCACTGTCGTAAATCCGCGATTTATTAAAGTTAACATCACTTGGTCGGTAAGGGCGTGAGCCAGTAGCAATAATTACCTGTTTAGCACTTAAGTAAACAATTTCGTTATTAGCATCAGTAACAGCAATGGTATTGCAATCAACGAAGCTCGCAGCGCCATGATAAATTGGGCAATTGTTACGATAGTAAAAACCTTGGCGCAGTTGCACTTGGTCTTTTATAACCCGCTGGGTGTGTTGTAAAATACTTTGAAAAGTAACCTTGGCACCGATATCGGTTTCAAGATTAAAGCCGCTCTTTTTAAATTCAACCATCCGCGATACAGAATGGCGTAACGCCTTAGAAGGGATTGTGCCAACATGGGTACAGCCACCGCCAACATCTTTCTCACGCTCAATTACCGCAACAGTTTTTCCTTGCTTGGCCAACCCCATTGCAGCGCCTTCGCCGCCTGGGCCCGTACCAATCACGATAACGTCATAACTTGCCGATATTTTGATATTTTCAGGTGTTTTCTTATTCTTTGCTGCTGCTGCCACAGTTACCTATCCTTTTATATTTTTTTTAATTGGGCCAAATACTACCTTTACTAGCATAAAATCGCCATGTAATACGAAAAAAACTCGTTGGATATTGATTATCTAGGCCTTGAATACTGAGCCTTGGCATCCCATTTTGGATATTTAGTCTTTTAGTCTATAAATGACAACAAATGAGTAAGCCAAAATGCTTGATTTTGTCGGCTGGACTCACCATAGTTACTTAGATAGATTGTTTTTTGAACGAGCATGTTCATTTAATCAGAGAGGTAATAATGGTGATGGATAGTTAATTAGTTAATTATTTTATTTAATATAATAATTAATTTGTCGTATTAGCTTCAGAGCAAACTGTTACTACTGTAATTAGGTCTTTTCACCGAAATAATACGGAGAAACCCATGTTTGATCAGCTGAAATTTAGAACCAAACTATTAGCAGGGTATGGAGTCATCCTATCAATGATGCTAATTATTACGTTAATTGTTTTTTTTAGTGTTAAATCATTAGTTAGTAATTTTGGTGCGGTAACTCATACCTATGAAGTTTTAGACACTGCATCGCAAATTGAAGCCTCAGCAGTAGATATGGAAACAGGAATGCGCGGTTACCTGCTTGCAGGTAAAGATGATTTTCTCAATCCTTATCGCAATGGTGGTGTTAAATTTGATAAGTTACTCGATGAGTTATCATCAACCGTATCGGACAATCCCGCCCAAGTAACATTGCTTAAAGAAATTTCATCAACCATCTCGCAATGGAAGCACAACGTCACTGAACCTGTTATCGCGTTGCGGACCCAGATTGGTGATGCTAAATCGATGAACGATATGGCGGATATTATTGGTGAGGCCAAAGGTAAGCAATACTTCGATAAATTCCGCAGTCAATTGCAAACCTTTATTGGCCGTGAACGGGTCTTAATGGAGCAGCGTCAAGAACGGGTCAAGCAAAGCTTCTCAATCGAAGAGGTCAGAGAATTAAATGCCCGAGTTAGTCATACCTACGATGTCATGGCCACAGCGCAGTCTATTGTTGCTGCGGCGGTTGATATGGAAACGGGAATGCGAGGCTTTTTACTCGCCGGAGATGAACACTTCCTCGATCCATTCAATAGTGGTAAGCAACAATTTTTTCAGCTAATTAGTCAATTGTCCAATACGGTATCTGATAACCCCGCTCAGGTTGAATTGTTAGCTCAAAGCAAAGACACAATTAATGATTGGATTAACAAAGTGGTCAACGAACAAATTGACCTTCGTCGACAAATCGGTGACTCCAAAACCATGGACGACATGGCTGACTTAGTTGGCGAAGCCCATGGCAAGGTCTACTTTGACAAGTTTCGTGATCAAATAAAGACATTTAAAGATCGAGAAAGCAGCTTAATGATGACTCGGGTTAGTTCACTGGCCGACACGGAAACAATAGTCATTAACAGCAGTATTTTTGGTACTTTAATCGCCATCGTTGCAGGCGTTACGATTGCAATATGGCTAACAAGCCATATCATGAGTTTGTTAGGTGGCGAGCCATCGTATATTGCACATATTGCTAAAACAGTAGCGTCGGGTGATCTAACGATGGAGTTAGAGCACAGTGGCGCACCAAAAGGTATTTTTTATGAGATGAAAAATATGATGGATACCTTGAAAGAAAAAGCTGATTTGGCCAATAGAATTGCCGCTGGTGAATTAGACCAAAAGGTTAATTTGGCATCGGACAAAGACTCTCTCGGCCTAGCCTTACAGGAAATGTGCAACAACCTTAATGAGGTATTGGGACAAACTAAAGATGCCAGTGATGAGATTTCACAAGGTAGCAGCAGTGTTTCTTCAACCAGTGTGGTTTTATCCGATGGCGCGGCTCGTCAAGCATCAAGCTTAGAGAATATGTCAGCATCATTGAATCAACTGACCGCTCAAATTAATCTTAATGCTGAAAATGCCGATCAAGCACGCGAATTTGCATCACAAGCACAGGATCAAGCCAGAGCTGGCGGTGAAAAAATGGAGCAAATGATATCGGCGATGGCCGAAATATCTAATTCTAGTCAAAGTATTTCTCAATTCATTAGTACCATCGATGAAATAGCTGCCCAAACTAACTTATTGGCATTAAATGCGGCGATTGAAGCGGCGCGAGCTGGTGAGCAGGGCCGTGGTTTTGCCGTGGTCGCCGATGAAGTAAGAAGTTTGGCCGCACGCAGTACCAAGGCAGCAGAAGAGACGGCTAAGTTAATTGCTGGCTCGGTTGAGAAAACTGAAAATGGCAGTGTCATCGCCAGTCAAACCGCTGAAAGTTTGAAGAGTATTTTCGAAACAGTCACCAAAACATCTGAACTGGTTACCCAAATAGCCAGTGCCAGTAACGAACAGGCAACGGGTGCAGAAGAGATTAATAAGGGGGTGGCCGACATTGACAGTGTTACGCGCCAAAATAATGATACCGCGCAAGAAAGTTCCGCGGCAGCCGAACAACTATCACAGCAAGCAGATAACCTGCGACGCTTATTATCTCGATTTAATCTGGTAGGCTCTTAAGCGATAGCTAGTAATTAATAGTCGATAGTTGGGTATCAAAGGCCGGGAATATACTTCCTGGCCTTTTTTTTGTTAAGCCGATATCGACGCTACCGCTAGTGACAATTAATCCGCTTTCATTACCAACCAATAACCATAACAGAGAACCGATAATCAATGGCTGGCACTGAGCCGAGGACAAGGTATAATTGGTTTTTTTATCTCTGAGAAATATCATGGCTCGATTTACTGTGCTTGGCACGGCGCCAATTCCTGGTCAAAATAGTCAGTTGCGGCTGCTTGAACGCAATGGCGAGTTTACCATCAAAGTCGCGGGCAAGCCGGGCGACTTAATGAATACCAGAATGCACGCCTCTGAAGATGCACTAGCGACCTTAACCTGTCAAAAAATCGCTAACCGCCCAGCGCCAAGTGTGTTGGTTGGTGGTTTAGGCATGGGTTTTACGCTGGCGGCGGCGTTAGCTACTTTAGGCGATAATGCGACGGTAACTGTTGCTGAGTTAGTGCCTGGTGTCGTTGAATGGAATCATGGACCGTTAGGCGAAGTGGCAGGCTTTCCGATTAAAGACCCGCGAACCCGAGTACATTTGGGCGATGTTGGTCAATTATTAGCGCAAAGCAACGCGGCATTCGACGCTATTTTACTCGATGTTGATAATGGCCCTGAAGGTTTTACCAGCACTGAAAATAACTGGATTTATTCACCGGCTGGTTTAAGCGCGGCTAAAACAGCCTTGCGTCCACAAGGTATTTTAGCCTTTTGGTCGGCCGGCGCCGATGATGCTTTTACCAAAAAACTTAAAAAAGCAGGTTTTAGCGTTAAACCAGTAACCGTACGTGCCCATAGCGCAGGCAAGGGCGCTAAGCACGTTATTTGGTTAGCTTGGTGTGACTAGGCCGTCTGTTGTTCGGTTAATTACTGGCAAGTGTCCATCCATAAACTGCGAAGCAGGACACTGGCTATGTGGTACAGGGATGTGCCAATATTTTCAACTTGTTGAAAATGAAAGCGAAGTAAAACCACGTTTTACGGTAGTGTCTCCAGAAACAGACAAGGATGTCTGTTTCTGGACGATAACTGGCTAGCCAGTAATTAACCAGACACCGACTCCAAGCATTAGCGTGCCAGCCACTCGATTAACAATTTTGACATTGCCAGAGCTCGCCAGTACATGCTTAAGTGCTCGTCCACCTGTGGCGTATAACATTAAGCACACAAACTCCATGGCTAATATTAGTACCACTAAGGCGCTTAACTGGGGGGCTAATGCTTGCTCGCTATTAATAAAGGGCGGCAATAACGACATCATAAAAGCCCAGCCTTTTGGATTGGCTACCGCAGTAACAAAACCTTGCGTCGCTAACGACATATTAGACGCTGAAGTTTGCTGGCTTTCATCAAGGTTGAGCGATAACTTGCCTTTACTAAGCCACATTTGCCCACCAATAAACATCAGATAAGCACCACCGAGCCATTTAAAGACGGTAAACGCGGCTGGGTAATTAAGCATAATCGCAGAGACGCCGAGCACAGCGGCCACAGCAACCAAACCGACTCCAATTAATTCGCCCCACATCATATGCATGGTGCGGCGCAAACCAATGCTCATGCTAAGACTCATCGACAAGGTCATGCACATGCCTGGCGTTATCGAAATAAAAAAACTGGTGGGTAAAAACAGTAATAATAAGGAATAGTCGACCATGGCTTAAACGGCTCTTAATTAATGATTCACTACAAATCAGCAAGATAGTGCTGGTGGCGAGTGACCTGGGAAAAAACGCCCAGGTCATATTTTATACGTTAAAGATTAATTCGAAGCAAATTATTTCTAATAAATATAATATTTATAATTAAAACAATAGTCTATGGTTGTTTGTCGGGCTGGTATTGGCGTAAAAACTCAATGGTTCCGGCTTGGTCTGATTCAAAAATAATCCGCTGTTTTTTCTTCTCTATTTGATAGCTATACATGGGATCGTAATACCATTGCAGCAGTGGTGTGATCCATTGGTAATGGCCATCAACATCGCCATTTTGTTGCTGCTTATCCAAGGCTGTCGTCATCGCCAGATGCAGATCATTAAAACGCACATCGCCTAAGCGTTTTTTTATTTTAACTAAACTGGTGAGTAAAAATTCGCTAAATGCGGCAAAACTTGCTTCTTCGCCCACTGCATCAACAAAACCTGCTAACTGTGAGGTGACATATTCATGATGAATTTGCTGCTCACGTTGCTGTTGTGATTTTTGCATTATCACAACAGGTGCTGTTTGCACCTTGTCATGAAAACAATGCGGCATGGCACAGCGGCCAATTAAAAAGCTTTCATCTTCGAGCACTATGGTACTGTGCCCAGCTTGCTCTGCACGCATCAAGGCAATAGTCAGGTTGTTTTCAAAATCGATTTGACTTGGTTGGGCGCTGATTTGGCGACCAAAACTAGAGCCACGGTGATTAGCTAACCCTTCGAGATCTATTGCATTAGCCAGTTGTGGCAACACCACGGTTTTGCCACTGCCGGTATGTCCGGCCAAAATGACAAAATTGAGCTTGGCGGTTAGGCGTTCAAGTTCGCTGAGCAAAAATTGACGTAGCGCTTTATATCCGCCTTCAATCAATGGCATGGTTACGCCTTCGTCACTTAACCATTGCTGCACTGTGTGTGAGCGTAAACCGCCACGAAAACAATAAAGAATACCGTCAGGATGTTGCTTGGCAAATTCTAGCCATAACGCCAGCCGTTCTTTTTTTGTTTTGCCGCGCACCAGTTGGTGACCCAGCGCGATAGCTGCTTCTTTACCGTCACGTTTATAACTAGTACCGACCTTTTGCCGTTCTGAATCGGTCATTAGCGGCAAGCTGACTGTATTTGGGAATGCGCCTTTTTTGAACTCAATTGGCGCACGCATGTCCATCATCGGCACGTTGTTTAACAACAAGGCTTTAAATTGGTCAGCGGTGATTGGTGTCGTTTGAACTGTCATTATTTAACCTCAATCACAGCGTTTTGCTGTTCATTACTCACCAGTTGGCCAATCGGGCTGGCATGTAAACCCGCCGCACTAAGTAATTGTTCAACGGCGGGACAGGCCGCAGGTTGCACCGCAATTAACAAACCACCGCTGGTTTGCGGATCGCACACAATGTGTTTTTCTACTTCGGTGATTTCACCAATCAGGTGCTGGTAGCTTTCATAATTACGATGAGTGCCACCGGGAATGCAACCTTGGCTGCGATATTGTTCGACTTGCGCTAATAACGGTAACTGGTCGAAGTTCACTTGACCTTTAACGCCACTGCCTAGACATATCTCACTTAAATGACCAGCAAGGCCAAAACCCGTAACATCGGTTAATGCTTCAACCCCATCGATTTGAGCTAACTCGGTACCAATTTTATTGAGTAGGCACATTGCATCAATCGCAATATGTTGGTGAGCATCAGCTAACTTTTGCTGCTTTTGAGCGGTGGTCAAAATGCCAATGCCTAGTGGCTTGGTTAAATACAGCTGACAGCCGGCCGTTGCGGTATTGTTTTGTTTGAGCTGATTTAGCTCAATAATGCCGGTCACTGCTAAACCAAAGATTGGCTCAGGGCTGTCGATGCTATGGCCGCCAGCAAGGCTAATGCCTGCTTCGTGACAAACAGAGCGGCCACCATCAATCACTTGCTGCGCGATTTCAGGCGCGAGCAGGTTAATTGGCCAGCCTAAAATTGCGATGGCGGTAATAGGTTTACCACCCATGGCATAAATGTCGCTAATTGCGTTGGTGGCGGCAATGCGGCCAAAGGTAAAAGGATCATCAACGATCGGCATGAAGAAATCAGTGGTGCTAATAATGCCGGTACCATTGCCAATATCAACCACCGCGGCGTCGTCTTTACTGTGATTGCCAACAATTAAGCTAGGATCGTCAAAGTTGGCGAGCTGGGTTTTAAGGATGGTATCTAACACCTTAGGCGAAATTTTGCAGCCGCAGCCGGCACCGTGACTGTATTGAGTTAACTTGATTGGTGGAGTCATCGTATTGCTTCATTGATAAAATTGTTGCTAATTTTAACGCAATGCGGGGCATGACTACATCTATTATTTTAGCTGGATGCCAAATAAACGGCCAGCTTAACAATTTCAATTAATTAGTGTTTTAAATCAGACTATTATATTGATGTTTATTTGGTTAAATAGAGTGGGTTTTATGAGGGGGCTTTATGGGCGTTGGTGAACAACGACTTAAGCCCGGGCTTAAATCGTTTCTAATACTTTACGTGCGGTATTGGGAAAATAACTTTGGATAATTGGTTTTTAACAACTTAGGGCGGTCTTTAAAGCGCTTGCCTTTGGGTTGATCTTGCCCTGATAAAATAAACGGCAGCTCCTCGCCAACGCGATCTTCATACAGCTGACCGGCAATTAAATCGTATTCATCAAGGTAAGGATAAGGCTGCTGCTCTTTGCGTGACATGATATCAAAATCGGCCAAATCATCTGGTTTCTTTAGAGTTTTTTCAAACACGTCTTGGCCGCGTGAAATTAACCAGCAGCGAAATTCAGAAAATGCAAACTCGGAATTACAGGCTGCTATTAAATAGGCTGCGCCCCATAAATCCCAGCGATAACTTTCACGCATTTTTAAGTTAAAGGCCTTATCAAAAGCGGCTAAGGTTTCATCATCAAGCGAGGTTAATCGGTCTTTAAGCTGCTGTGCTAATTCGTCTGACGAAGAAAAAACATCGGTGGCGGTGACTAGTTGCCAAAATTCTTGATCTGTCATGGGCTGCTCTTATGTCGGTAAAATCTATATTGGTTAGTATACCTGAGTTTGCCTATGCTAGTCGCTATGCCTTAACAGTTTAAGGCAGCTTCAAGTACTTGCTGTCTAAACCAGATGTGACTTGAGTCATGATGCAATAACGGACTCCAAATCATTTTTAGTTCAATCTCTGGGATATCAAACGGGGGAGGCACGACGACAAAACCGGGATCGTTGACATAACGTGCTGCCGCTTTAGTCGGTAAGGTCGCAATGAGTTGATCTTGAGCCGCAAGCTGCATCGCAACATTGTAGTTACGGGTGAATACTTTAATTGAGCGCTGCTCACCAATGCGCGAGAGGGCTTCGTCGACCCAGCCAAGCTTTTGCACATCTTTAGGATCCATGCCAACACCCACACCAAAACCAGTTTTAGAGACCCAAATGTGCTTGGCACGCAGGTAGCTTTGCAAGCCAAAACGTTTAACAACAGGGCTGTCGGCAGCCATTAAGCAACTAAAGGAATCATGCCATAAGGTTTTTTGATGAAATGACTGTGGTAACTCTTCAAAGCGATTGATCGCCATGTCGACCTTACCGGCTTCAACATCGTGAAAGTTAATATCACTAGGCGTCATAATATCGATACAGATGTGCGGTGCGATTTTACTAATGTTGCTCAATAAGTTTGGGATTAAAGTCGAGGCAGCATAATCGCTCGCCATCAATCGAAATACCCGTTCGCTGGTGGCCGGATTAAAATTATCTTCGCTTTGCAAAGCTTCTTCTAGCTCGAGCAATATTTTACGAATTACCGGGCCCAATGCTTTCGATCGCTCGGTTGGCACCATGCCGTCGGACGTTCTGACCAGGATCGGATCATTGAACAGATTACGCAATCGCTTTAAGCCGTTACTCATGGCGGGTTGAGTAATGTTTAATTGATGTGCGGCTCGCGTAACGTTCTTTTCACGCAATAAAACATCGAGATAAATCAATAGGTTCAAATCGACTTTATTAATATTCATTTGATAAATGCTCATGGTAAAAACAATAATTTACATGAATTATATGGTGATTACCATTTGAATAATTCAATCGGTCGTTTAATTTTTTATTGTGTCTAAACACGCGGCGTACCAGGCGTTATAAAAGAACACTTGATCATATTTCAGATGATACCTATCCAGCGTGTTGTTATTGCATTGTTTTTTATCAACATTTAACATATCAGACGTTAGCGGTTCTACATAACACTAAGGAATTTAAACTCAGAGAATCATTCACATTGTGAATGCTGGTAATAGCAATTATAAATTTCATAAATGTAACTGTGTTAGCTATTATTTTTGTAGTTCGGTGTAGCAGCTTACTAAGTGAGTGAGTTACATCATCCAAATTAATTACAGCAGCTAGATAGCTGTTCAATAAGACTCTTGGAGAATATTATGTCTAACTATCAAAGTGCAATAGAAGCGGTTCAAGCGATTAAAGCAAAGGCAGGTAGCTCTTGGGATGCAATAAACCCTGAATCTATTGCCCGTATGCGTGCTCAGAACAAGTTTAAAACTGGTTTAGAGATTGCTCAGTATACTGCGGATATTATGCGTAGCGATATGGCTGCATTCGATGCAGACAAGACTAAATATACCCAATCTCTAGGTTGCTGGCATGGTTTTGTTGGGCAACAAAAAATGATTGCTATCAAGAAACATTTTGATGGAAAAACAGATCGTCGTTATTTGTACCTTTCAGGTTGGATGGTTGCTGCACTACGTTCTGAGTTCGGTCCACTTCCTGATCAATCAATGCACGAGAAAACTTCGGTAGCTTCTTTGGTTGAAGAACTTTACACCTTCCTGCGTCAAGCTGATGCACGTGAACTAGGCGGTCTTTTCCGTGAACTAGACGCCGCTAGTGAAGGCGATAAAGCTGCTATCCAATACAAAATTGATAACCACGTTACTCACGTTGTGCCAATTGTTGCTGATATCGATGCTGGTTTTGGTAATGCAGAAGCGACTTATCTAATGGCTAAGCAAATGATTGAAGCGGGTGCTTGTGCCCTTCAAATCGAAAACCAAGTAGCCGATGAGAAGCAATGTGGTCACCAAGATGGCAAAGTAACCGTACCTCACGCTGACTTCCACGCGAAAATTCGCGCTTTACGTCACGCTTTCCTTGAGCTAGGTATCGATAACGGTTTAATCGTTGCACGTACTGACTCTGAAGGTGCTGGTCTTACTAAAGAAATCGCTGTTGTTAAAGAGCCGGGCGATTCTGGTGATATCTATAACTCTTTCTTAGATGTTGAAGAAATCGACGTAGCTGACATGGGTGAAGGCGATGTATGTTTCAACCGTGATGGTAAACTTGTTCGTCCTAAGCGTTTACCTTCTGGCTTATACCAATTCCGTCAAGGTACGGGTCATGAGCGTTGTGTATTTGACTGTATCGGTGCATTAAATGCAGGTGCAGATCTACTTTGGATTGAAACAGCAGTTCCTACAGTCCACGAAATTGCTGGCATGATGAATGATGTTCGTAAAGTTCACCCCGATGCGAAACTTGTTTATAACAACTCTCCATCGTTCAACTGGACACTGAACTTCCGTCAACAAACCTATGATGCAATGGTTGAAGCGGGTAAAGATGTATCGAACTATGTTCGTGGTGATTTAATGAATGTTGAATATGACACCACTGAACTGTCTGCAATTGCTGATGAGCGTATTCGTACTTTCCAAGCGGATACAGCGCGTGAAGCGAACGTATTCCACCACTTGATCACGCTACCAACTTACCATACGACTGCGTTGTCTGTAGACAACCTAGCTAAAGAGTACTTTGGTGAACAAGGCATGCTCGGTTACGTTAAAAAGGTTCAGCGTGAAGAAATTCGTCAAGGTATTGCCTGTGTTAAACATCAAAACATGTCAGGCTCTGACATGGGTGATGATCACAAAGAATACTTTGCTGGTGAAAATGCGCTTAAAGCTGGCGGTGCGAACAACACTTCTAACCAGTTCAGTTAATCACTAACTCTTTAGTGTGTTACTCAAGTTTGTGAAAGCTGAGTAAATAAGGCTAGCGTATTTACATACGCTAGCCTTTTTACTTTAAATACCCTATTTGATAGTAAAGAACAGTCTGAATTTATATAGAGTTAGCCACCGTTTCCACCATAGGCTTTTGCTTTACTTGTTTAATAAACAAGGCCAACACAATTAAAATCATCGCGGTAATTTCCAGTTGATCTAAATTCTCCCCCAGTAACACTGCACCTGCGAGCAAAGCAACGACAAACTCGAGTGATCCAGTGAGGGCATTTTTATCGGCACATGATCTGGGCGCGCCGATCATAAACAATACTTGAGGGATCGCGGCCGCCAGTAACGCAATGCCAAGTATCGAGAAAGCCCCCGTTGCTGAAGTCGGTAATATTTGCGCTGGCGAACTTAAGATGGCTATCGGCAGCAGCACCATAACATGGCCAATTGTGATCCAAGCCATGCGGTTGGTCGTCGGGATGTTTTTGACCGGCTTAGACAAATATTGAACTTGGACCGCGACCACTAACGGCGCTAAAAAACAGGCTGCTACTGACCATAACTGCTCGCTAGACAAGGCGTCTGGTCTTACTGTTAATGACGCGGCAATCATGATTAGTGCCGCCGAAATCAATGCATTTTGGCTTGGCTCACGTTTAAAAATAAGCCAACCAATCAAAACACTGAACACCGGGTAAGTATAATAAATTAAGATCGCCGTTGCCGCGGGCAGCGTTTCAAGTGCATGAAAGTAACTAAAAATGGCAATGCCACTGACTAGCCCCAAGAGCAGGGTTCTTAAGGCTTCAGGCCAGTTTTCTTGCGGGGTACGCAGAAAAAACGAGAAGAATATCATTGGTACAATAAAGCGATATAGGCTCACTACCTCGGCACTAAAGCCATCTTTAAATAACAGCTGAGCAAAAAATGGGTTCAATCCGTAGAAGAAAGCGGCCATAAGCACTAAATATTGACCATTTATCCTTGATTTATTGTTCACGTTATCCTCTTTTTATTGGTTGCGGTTGGTAACATTAGTGCGCTTTTGATTAAAAAAATAGTGAATTATTCGTAGTATTGATTAGTATTGTTCATGAATATATATATTACTGGTGTCCGCTACGTTCCAGTTAAGTGTGGCTAGTTATTGAGTTCAGTAAATTTTTTGATGTGCTAAATACATTTTCTTTCTATTAAGCGTGGGTGAAAGCACACCAGTTACTTTTCTTTGCTTCGCCAAAGAAAAGTAACCAAAAGAAAGGCGACCTGCGGTTTTGTTGCTGTCCTCCTTATAAATCACTGTATTAACGGAACCGATTTCAATGCGCATCCTGCGCGGAAATCTAAAAATTCGTCCCTGAATTTTTCTCCTAACAGTTATTAATAATGAGGCAACTAAAAGCAGGAGCTTGGTGACCGCAGTTAAGTTTGATACTAGATTCAATTAGTTTTTTAATAAAAACACAGATCCAATTATTTAGAACATAGCCATAGTATCAATGTATTAAGACTGTTTATCTGAAAGTAATGAGAGGTCAAACGTGAGACTAGACATAAAACATTGGCAAATGCTCAAAGCGATAAACGAAGCCGGCACTTTAAGGCAAGCCGCTTATGTGCTGGGCATAACCCAGTCGGCACTTAGTCATCGACTGGCTGAAGCTGAAAGGCGCTTAGGCGGTTTGTTGTTCGAGCGAGAAGGGCGCAAGCTGCGCGAAACATCGGCTGGGCGGGCGATGACCCAAACAGCCAACCAAATCATTCCAATGCTTGAGCGTGCTGAATTTGATTTTCAGCAGCTGTCTGATCACGAAATCACGGTGGTGCGCTTTGGTGTCGCCGCTTATAGTTGCTATCACTGGTTGCCAGCATTTTTAAGTAGCCTGGCTAAACAAGAGCCAGCTATTAAGCTAGAGCTGGTGGCCTCTGCTACCCAGCATCCACTAAAAAATCTTCAGGAGGGTACTGTTGATGTGGTATTGGCACCCGGATATTCAGTGATACCCGGCATTGACTCGGTACCTGTGTTTGAAGATGAGCTGGTGTTAGTGACCCATAACCAACATCACTTAGCGACAAAACCCTTTATTGAAGCAACTGATCTCGTCAGTGAACAGTACTTGTCTTATAGTAAAACTGCGCAACCAGGCTTTGAGTATGAACGCTTTATTCGTCCCTCAGGCATTGCTCCTCAGTTAGTCACTGTGGTGGAAGTAACCGATGCCATCGTTGAGTTAATTGCCGCGAACTTTGGGGTTAGTATACTTTCTCAGTGGGCGGTGCAAACGGCGATAAATAATAAAAGTGTGTCGACGGTACAGGTAGGAAAAGACAGCTTGGATTTACATTGGTCTGCATTAATTCGAAAATCAGAGCACAGCGACTCGGCAGCTCGAATTTTGTCGAATCGATTAGCCCAATGGTTTCACGAATAAATCGTTGATTTATTACGGTGATAGAGGCTTTAATAAACAGGAATATAACCAATGTTGACGGTGGCTTTTTTTTAAACTGGCGCTAAAATAAGTTATCTTTTGCTTACCGCGTCGCCTTATGTCTTTTATTACTGATACCAACCGCTTAATCACTCAATCCATTGATAGCTATTCCCGCTGCGATAGCAACGAGCAGGCGATGTTACGCGTTTTGTCGGTGATTAATAAACGCATTGGCCAAACCAAGTTTAAGGCGGTGTTGTCAGAGCTGGGGCATTGTGAATCCTTTTATCGTCAAAAACTCCATACTCAATTTACCCCCGAAGTACGCCAAGCGTTAGTTCAACGCGGTTTAATTAATGCAACGCGAGAAGGCTTACGCATTGCCGATCATATCGCGGATTATTTAACTCGACTTTGCCTTAACGATGGCTCATTTGAAGATATTATCGAATGCGCCGAAATAGTGGTGCCAATAGAGCCGATGTATCACTGGAACAAGCCGTTATTGGTTGAGCGTCAACGACAAGTGCGTGACTGTTTTTATCGTGGTCAATATACCCGTTGCATCGCGTTACTTGAATTTAATAAAAATCCGCAAATTATTGAGTTACCGGTCAATCAGATCTTAATCGAGGTCTGTTTTTACCCGTTTAATGCCCAGGTGTTTGTTGGCCTGCCGCCTGTTTTGCAATATCAGGCACTGGCGGCGTTATTTCAGGGCTTACGTCGCGATTTAATTGACAGCACCGAGCTCGTGACCGTGTTAACCGCAGTGATTAAGCAAGATCAAGACTACGAGCCATTGCGCTTGTTACTGGCAGAGCAATATTTACAGCGTGGTTTGCTTAATGCGGCCAGCGAGTTATTAACCAGCAAAGAAAAGTCGAGTTATGGTTTACAGTTGCTGGGCTGGCAACAATTTTTAAGTGGCCAATCTCAACTGGCGTGCGAGCTGTTTGCTAAAGCTATTGTGGCTAAAAACCGTATTGCCCGGCGAAAAAAGCAATACATTGGTGAAATGCCGGGTTTAATTTTTGGCATGGCGCTGTTGCAGCGAGGTTTAGGCGAGGATCCAGCGAAGCTTAGCGAGTTAAAGCAGCAACTAGAGCATGTGCTGGATGACTACCGGGTGGCTAATCACATGCGTTTTAGTTACATGATGCTTAAACAAGTGGTGCAGGTATTGGCCGGCAAGCTCGATCAATTTACGGTCGCTAATACCGGATACTCACAGCAAGACGATTATTATAGCCATATTGAAGTTGTTTTTGGTTGTCTGTGCAGTCATTGGACTAAGAATCCGCTTAATGCTTATTATCAACAAAACTTGATTAAATGTGTCGATAAACTCGTGGCTGCCAAGCAAGATGTGTTTGCTGGCGTTGGGTTAACACTGCTCGAGCAATATGGTCTAGTTCCGTTAAACTCACCGTCTGTTCGCGATTTTGAATCGCCTCCAGTGATTGATTTGTGTGACATTGTGGTGCGAAAAGCGCCTTGGGCTCTGGCGCTTGAACAATTAATTGCGATGAATCAGGCGCCTCAGCAGGTCGCAGCGTCAGAAACACCGCCAGCATCAAAACAAACTCGCTTGGTGTGGCTGCTCGACCCGACGCGTTATAGTTGTCATTTTGAGGCTAAAGAGCAAAAGTTGGCTAAAAGCGGTTGGTCAAAAGGACGTGCTATTTCACTCAAACGTTTAAGCACTGAAACTGCCAGTTTTGATTATTTGAGCGCGGGCGATTTAGCGATGTGCCTTCGGATCTCGGGGGGGTATAGCGGTGGTTATTATGGTCGCGAATATTATGAACTTGCCGGTTATGGCGCGTTAAGTGCTGCGGCGGGGCTCGATAATTTATATTTGCTCGAGCAACCAATGCAGTCCGTTAGCATTGCTGAATCGGAGCCAGAATTATTGGTCACCCAAAATTCTCAGGGGTATTTGCTAAGCATGGCTAATATTCCCAGTAATTTTGAAGACGGCGAGGCCTGTTATTCGCTGACTAAGGAAAATAGTCAGCGCTATCGTTTAGTTCGTTATCAAAATAAGCACCTAGAAATTGCAGGCATTGTCGGCGAGGGCGGTTTAGTGGTGCCAAACTCAGCCAAAGATCAAGTGCTGCAAAGCATCAGTGCGATTGCACCGCTATTAAATATTCAATCCGATGTTACAGGACTTGAAACGGGCATAGAACAGCGCGCAGCCGACAGTCGCCTTTATATTAATATTGCTCCTGCCGGTGAAGGACTGGAATTTAGTTGTCAGGTTCAGCCATTAGGCACCCAAGGTCCAGCCATGTCACCAGGACTGGGCAATCCAACGTTGTCGGCCCAAATTGATGGCGAGCGTTTAACGACTACCCGCCAGCTCGACGATGAAAAAAAGCAGCTGCAGTATTTAATGCAGCAGTGCCCAGCGTTTCAATCGACCATTGATGGCACCGTGATATTAGATCAAATAGACGAATCACTGCATACCTTAGAGCAACTTGAAACGATTTTAGGCGACGATGACGCGCTTAAAATCGCCTTACAATGGCCGAAAGGAAAAACCTTTAAACTGAGCCCAAAACTTGGGCCGCAGCACATGCAATTGGCCATGACTAAGCAAAAAGAGTGGTTTTCGCTTGATGGCACTTTAACGGTTGGTGATGATCAGGTGGTTGAGTTAAAGAACTTAATGGCCTTGTTATCCCAATCTAACAGTCGTTTTGTCAAACTCGACGATGGCCAAATATTGTCGTTAACCGAAGAGTTGCGCCAGCGGTTAACTGACCTTGGCGCGGTGAGTGAATCAGGCAAGTTTCATGTCTTAGCCAGCCCGTTGATTGATGCAGCTACTCAAGGGATGCGCCTTAAAACGCTGCATTCATGGCAAAAACAACGGCTGTTATTAGAACAAGCCGAACAACTTGAGCCGCAACTGCCCTCAACCTTGCAGGCACAATTGCGCGATTATCAGCTCGACGGTTTTAATTGGGCAACGCGACTAGCATCGTGGGGTGGCGGTGCGTGTTTGGCTGACGACATGGGGCTGGGAAAAACATTGCAAGCATTGGCGGTTATTTTAGACCGTGCGCCGAGTGGCCCTAGCTTAGTGCTGGCGCCCACCTCGGTGTGCTTTAATTGGCAGCAAGAAACAACGCGTTTTGCCCCAACGCTGCGGGTTAAAATATTTGGGGTCGACACCACTACTATCGAGCAACGTCATCACATGCTTGATCAGGCGCAGGCATTCGACGTTATCATTTGCAGCTATGGCTTGTTACAGCGCGAGGGCGAGCGCTTAGCTAAGGTTAATTGGCGCACCATAGTGGCCGATGAAGCGCAGGCGCTTAAAAACCCACTGGCTAAACGAACTCAGGCGGCACTAGCGCTGAAGGGCGATTTTAAAATGATCACCACTGGCACCCCGATTGAAAACAACCTTAACGAGTTATGGAGCCTGTTTCGGTTTATTAATCCGGGTTTACTGGGTGCGCAAAAGCAATTTCATCAACGTTTTGCTAACCCAATGGAGAGCAGTGACGGTGACGAAAGCGCGATGATCCGCGCTAATCAGGCGTTAAGAAAGTTAATTAGCCCGTTTATTTTACGCCGGATGAAAAATCAGGTATTAACTGAGTTACCGTCTCGGACCGAAATTAATATATCGGTAGAGTTGAGTGAGCCCGAAGTAGTGTTATACGAGGCGCTGCGCCAACAAGCGATTGAAAATTTGGCTAAGGACGATGAGCAGCCGGGTCAACATCATATTAAAATGTTAGCGGAGATCATGCGATTACGTCGCGCTTGTTGTCACCCCGATTTGGTGATGCCAGACGCGGGTATTGAAGGCTCTAAGCTGAAAGTATTTGATAACTTAATTGATGAATTACAACAAAACAACCATAAGGCACTGGTCTTTAGCCAGTTTGTTGGACACCTTAAAATTTTGCGTCAGCACCTCGATAACAAGGGCGTAAAATACCAATATCTCGACGGTTCCACGCCAGCCAAGTCGCGACGCGATCGGGTTAATGCGTTTCAGGCTGGTGATGGCGACGTATTTTTAATTAGTTTAAAAGCGGGCGGTTCAGGGCTTAATTTAACGGCTGCTGATTATGTGATCCATATGGATCCGTGGTGGAATCCGGCGGTTGAAGATCAGGCATCTGATCGCGCGCATCGCATGGGCCAAACACGTCCGGTTACTATCTATCGCTTAATTGCTAAAAACACCATTGAAGATAAAATATTGGCATTGCACCAACAAAAACGCGATTTGGCTAATAGTTTGCTCGACGGCAATGACTCCAGCGACGCTATTTCAGCCCAAGACATGATGGCGTTATTGCAGCAACAAATTTAGCCTTAACCGTTATGCTCAATCGACGCAGTGATGGCGCCAGCGCCAATTAACATGCCGCCGCTTACTTTATTAAAACTGTTTTGAAAGTTGATTGAACTCACTCGGTGGCGCAATGCCGCTGAGCTAGTTGCATAAAATGAGACGCTGACTGTTGATACCGCTAAAAATGAGCCGACTAAAATAGCCATTTGCGGTAGCAATGGCGCATTGGCATTAATAAATAACGGGAAAAAGGCCAAAAAGAAGATGATGCCTTTGGGGTTTAGTGCTGTGACAATTAACGCATTAAAAAATACCGAGCTTCTTTTTAGTCGGCGAGGCGGGTTAATGGTTGCTTTGCTGCGCCAAGCTTTAAGGCCTAAATAAATCAAGTAGAGCGCACCGACCCATTTTAACAGCGTAAATAACGCCGCCGAGGTTGCGAGTAAAACGCCAATCCCAATAAATGAAAACCCCATGGCGATAAGGTCGCCCGCCAGTGCGCCAGCAACTAACGGCACCACCGACCGCTTGCCATGAGCTAGTGCTTGACCCATGACTAAAAAAACGGTCGGACCCGGCGAAAAGCACAGGATCATTGAGGCCCCAATGAATGAAACCCATAGTTCAATGGTCAAGTTATTCTCCAGTAATAATTTATGCGATTACAACTTGTTGCAATTGAATCGAGCCCCAATAACCTTTGTCAGCGGGTGACGATTGCCAATTAAGCCTCTTTAACTCCTGCGCTATAAAATGATTGATCAAGCCATGACCAAATACCGCGACTCGCTGATGAGTCTGCGCTAAATTTTGGAGCTGTTGTGCCATAAACTTAGCACGTATTTTTGCTGTTTTAAAGGATTCAACTTGGCCGTTAAAGCCGAGTAACCAACTGACTCTATTAAAAAGCAACCAGCGATTCACGCTTAATTTTAACGGCAGCTTGTAACACGGTAGCGCCATCTCACTAAGCTGGCGAAAGGTTAAATCAGCATGTTGCCCGCTGCACAATAGTGCCGAGTGACTCGCACGGGGTAAACAGCTTGATACTATATAACAGCCAGCGACTAGTTGAGTTAGGCTGGTGGACGGCACGCTGTCTGGTGCCACCGTTGAGTTATTATAATCTGTAACCCAGCGTGAAAATTCTGCTGCCGTTAATGAGGGATTGGTTGCAGCGGTGGGTTTGCCGTGCCGAATTAAGATTATCTTCATTGAGCAATACCTTTCCTTGGTTGATTTAATTAATGGCGGTTTAAAATCCTATTTACTGACACCATAAATTCCCGTATTTCCAATGGTCATGGCTATAAGCTATTATCCACCTTATCTGTATAGCTAGTATACTGGTACAGAGCATTAGAGAAATCAATTTATGAAAACATGTAATTCTTGTGGCAAATGCTGCATAAAATACAGCAATGGTGCTTTGTCAGCATCTGTCGATGAAATCGAGATGTGGGAAGTGTTTAATCCTGACATTGCTGAGTATGTTCGAAATGGTGAAATATGGGCTGACCCTAGCAGTGGTAAATTGTTAGAGCTGTGCCCATTTTTAACTAAAACCACCGATGCCAAATCTAGAGTAAAATACAGCTGCGACATTTACTATGATCGCCCCGACGATTGCAAATATTACCCCTCTAACGTGCAAGAGATGATTAACGATCAATGCGAAATGATTGAAGCACAGGATTTGCTTGATCTAAAAAAATCACAAAAAAAATTAGATATTATAATGATCGATAGCCGATAAAAATAAAATCTTGCTCGTGGCGGCACTTCATTCTAAATATATCCCCAAATGTCGTGCACAATTTAGGCGGTTGGTTTTTCAGTTAGCGAGTATTGGGGTATCTATCAAAACTGTTATGGGCAATAAAATCGCCAAGAGCTCATTTATTCAGCGGATAAGTGACATTAAAACTAATTTGATTGATATAGCGCATATATTGGGTGTGTAATTTGTAATCAATCCTTGACTTTTATTTTAGATTCTATAAAGTGCTCATCAGCAAGAAAGAAAGCCTTTTGTTTACATTCTCCATTTCGTTGTTTTATTAATAATACCTCGCTCTGTAGTTTCTAAGTTCCAGTCTGTTTTTACGCTATTCAAGCCTATTGAAGGCAATTTAAAATTAAATTACAGGATATTATTATGTCTAATAAAGTACAAGGAACCGTTAAGTGGTTCAACGAATCTAAAGGTTTTGGTTTTCTAGAGCAAGCTTCTGGTCCTGATGTTTTCGCTCACTTCAGCGCTATCTCTGGTGACGGCTTCAAGACTCTTATCGAAGGTCAAAAAGTTGAATTCACAGTAAGCCAAGGTCAAAAAGGCCCACAAGCTGACGATATCGTTGCTCTTTAATTAGCAGTGATATTTTAGCTTAGCTTCTGAGTTAAAAATATTTTAAAAGTGGTAAACCTTTACGGGTTTGCCATTTTTTTTGCTTTTTTTTAACTCAATTCGTACTAATCTCGGTTGCGATATTCTATTCCTAAGGTTATGCCGTAACCTTAGGAATAGATTTTCAAATCAGGCTCATAATTAGATTATATCAATCGTATAGTTATGCCTGTCCCATTTCTGCACCATTTCTGCATAAATATACGGTATCGTATTCGCCAGCGAATTTCCATCAGGTCAATTAACTTCATTGTTTCAATATTAATAATGCCAGGGCTGTTTAAGGTTCAGCCAAAGAAGAGCGAGCATTTAAAACGAAGGTCATCACAAGCGGCATAATACACGCGTCCCATTTTTAGCATTTCTTCTTGCTCGTTAATTGTTGCATTGCAAAATGCGTTGCAACTAGAGCAATTTTTTCAAATTGCGTGAACTATTGGATCTTGAGCGAGCGACGAAAGTCGATGAGATTTATAACCCTATATATTAATTAACTTTTGTTACCTATTTTTTACCATTTTACTAATGGTATGTACCTTGCTACTGGGTAATGCAAGTTGGTATTGCTAGTTGAAGATTAGTTTAGCCAACAATATATAAGGAATTAAATATGGAACAAATTACTCATTGCGTTGCTAAGCTCTGCCTTGGTGTAGGCTTAGCCGTACTGCTTACTGCCTGTGGTTCGTCTGAAGAAAATGCCGAAGTTGCTACTGTGGAAGCCACAGCAACTTCGGCGGAAGTTTTAACTCAGAAGCAAGTTGAAGAGCTCGCGGATCTTTCGATGCAAGACATCAAGGTAGCAAGTGACTTTGTGTTTGCTACCCAAAGAATGGTTACTCTTGACTTAAGGTTCTCTAAAATTCAGGACTCAGCACAAATAGCTATTTATTCCGAGCTCGACCAATCAAGTACCAGCCAAGGTACATTATTAGAAAAAGGTCAAATTCAAAATTCGACACAATATCGAGGGATGCTGTCAGTTATAAGCTCTGTTGACACTCTTATCGTGGTTCCTAATGAAAATTTTTCAGCAGCAGTTGCTATTGATATTGATCAAAATGATCGCCTTCACTATATTTTCGAGGAGCTATAACAATGAATATCAAAGACAAAACTTCACTATTGGTTCTGCCGTTAATTTTTGCTGCCGTGGCAAACGCCGAACCGTTATTTCAAACCCAGCTATCAGAAAATACCAGTTCACTGTTTAATAAGTTTGGTAGCTCAGTAGCTATCTCAGGAGACATTATTTTGGTCGGGGCACCTGGAATCTCAAATGATGCCGGCCAATCATGTGTGTTTCGAAGAAGTGAACAAAGTTGGAATTTAGATGCTTGTTTGCTCGCTAGTTCCCCCGCTGTTATTACTCACCAGCAGTTTGGCCTTGCTGTCGCCATCGCTGGAGATTATTCGGCTGTTGCTGCTACAGAGCAAAACGGTGGCAATGTAGGAGTCGTTTATCTCTTTAAGCACCAGAATGATAATTGGGCTGAAATTCAGGCATTAGTTAACCCGCAATCTACCTCTAATGATTATTTTGGTGCCGCCGTCTCAATGTCATCCGATTACTTAGCAATTGGTTCACCCAGTGTGAGCGCTGCCAATAGTGGATCGGTTTATATCTATAAAAAAACCGACTCAGGCTGGGCACAAGATATTGAAATAACGTCGACTTCAAGCATGAAAAACAATCGATTTGGCTCCGCTGTGATGTTATCAGGAGACTATTTGATTATTGGCGACCATGAAAATGGCAACGCCAAAGAAGGAACCGCCTATATCTATAAACAACAAGATCAAATTTGGAAACTGCAAGCTAGCTTGAAGGGCGGCACAGTGACTCGAAATGGTGATTTTGGGATATCGGTTGCTATCTCTGACTACTACGCGGTGGTTGGTGCAAAATCAGAAAATAACCCAGATGATAAAAAGCTAAAAAAGAGTGGAGCAGTTTATGTTTATAAGCGAACGGGAACACTTTGGAATCATCAGGCTAAGTTAATTGCTAGCGATAGTGCTATGGGAAATAACTTTGGTACATCGGTAGCCCTTTCTGGAGATTACATTACCGTTGGAACAGAGAAAGCCAATACAGCGACCGGTGTTACTTACCTTTTTAATAACAATAATAATTTTTGGACTGAGCAATATAAATTTGAGGCCGCAGACCCAAATAAACAAGATCACTTTGGTCACGCTGTTGCAATCGCTGGTGATTATCTGGTGATTGGCGCGCATAACAAGGAAATTGCGTTAGATGTATCGGGTGCCGCTTACACTTATGATCTCAACATTGACACAACGCCAACGGCGAGCGAACTTGAGCTCGATCAAACATTAGCCACGTTAAACAACAGTCCAAACACCTTAGATAGTGATGGTGATGATATAAGCGACAGTGACGAAATTAATATATTGGGCACGGACCCCACTCTTGCAGATACTGACAATGACGGTTTGACTGACAAAGAAGAGATTACAATTTATCAATCTAATCCATTAGTTGCTGATACGGACGGCGATGGACTTAGCGATTTAGAAGAGGTTATTTTTTATAATTCAGACCCAACCCTAGCCGATACTGATGGTGATGGCTTTAGTGATTTTATTGAAGTTACTGATAGCAAAACTGACCCAGCCTTAGTTGATTCAGACAGTGATGGTTTTACCGATCAGCAAGAACTAACGCAAACCAACACTAATCCAACGTTGGCCGATACCGATGGTGATGGCTTAAGCGACAATGAAGAGCTAAACATTTATCAAACCAATCCATTGATTGCCGACTCTGACAATGATGGGTTTAGTGATGGCAATGAAGTTAATTATTACGAAACTGACCCATTAGACGCTGCCAGTGTTACTAATTCTTCGACTTTGAGCACTTCTTTTTCACCGGCAGAGGGGGAAACTGGCACCATGGCTTTTGAAGATGAGTGGCCGCTCAAGGGGGACTACGACTTTAACGATGCGGTGTTTAATTATAATATTGAAGAAACAAAGCAAGACGGCTTAGTTAAACAGATAGTCTTTAGCGTGTTGCCAGTGGCTAGAGGAGCTATATACGATAACTCATTGAGATTATTGATTAATACCCCGGTCAGTAATGTAAGCAGTGCGGTGGTGAAATATAAGGGCACAACCAGCGAGTTGGCTGCTATTGCTGACGGAAACAAAACCCTATTTATCATTATCGACAAAATAGAAGACGCATTGCCATCGCCAAAGGGTTTTAAGATGTCTAACACCTTATCCGGTAGTCCTAAAGTTACCGGCCAGTTATACAAGGTAACTATTAATTTTAACTCACCTTTAACCCCGGCAATATTAGGGGCTCCACCATACAATAGCTTTATTGCCAGAGTCCTTGATAATGGCGAAATGCTCGAGGTTCATTTCCCAGGAAAATTTCCGACAAAACAAGCATCAAGAAGAAAGTTTGGTCAATTCGATGACGACTCCGATATTACCCAAGATCGTTATTACCAAACGAAAGATAACTTGCCTTGGGCGATGCAAATGCCCGCTGCTTGGCACCATACTAAGGAGAGAGTCGATTTGTCTAACGGCTATCCCGATATTTTAAATTGGGCATCAAGCAAGGGGAAAAAGAATAAAAACTGGTATAAAAGCAAACGTAAAGGCAAGTTTGTTTTTGAAGAGGTCCCTGATATTTAAAGGGGCATTAGCACAACAGATCATTAGCCATTTTAAAATTAGCGGTTACGAATATTTTGGATAATAAAAAATATCGAATAATTTAAAATGTATCAAGCTAACTCGTTTACGTCAAAGCGAGTTAGCTATTGTGACAGCTGAAGAGTCTACGGGCTTTCAGGCTTCTTAGTCTCAGTAGCCGTCAGGTCAATTAACTTCATTGGTTCAATATTAATAATGCCAGAGCGGTTTAAGGTTAGCTTGAATCGCTGCAGCTGTTGTTGGCCTCTTTTATCGCTTTGCACTAAGACTAAATTGATTTGATAACGGCGTTCGACCCCTTGCTGGCTTATTTTGTTGCCATCGAGAGAATATAAGCGACCTTCGCCTTTTTTGAGGTAACGGACTAATGGCGTAAAGTTGAAAAATATTTGTTGTTGTATTTCATCGTAACCGGGTAAAAATTCTTTGACCAGCACCTTAGTATCACTACGAAAATGCAGTAACTGGGCTGCTTGCTTGTTTTGCTGCCGGCGTTTTTGAAATAGCTGATTAACCGAGTCGGGCAGGTGGCTGGTTTTTATATATTCGAGCCACAGCGTTTGCTTGGCAATGCGAGATTTCATGGCATTATTGACAAAAACATTCTGCCATTTCGGTAAACCTCGCTGGATCCGGCGCCAAATATAGCCGGTAATGTCATCTTTAAAGGTTTCACGCAGCCCGTAAATAACAGCAAGTATCGCGATTAACATCACGGTGATTTCAGTAAAAGAAGAGCGCGCATTTAAAACTAAGGTCATCACAAACGCCATAATACAGGCGGTTACCATGCCACGAACACCACGGCGCAAATTTTTGTTTAGGTAGCGAGTCTCTTTTTTAAAGACCACGCCATATTCAATTAAACGCTGCAATAAGCGCATCTTGTTGGTGATGCGGTTTGGATCGTTAATCGTCACTTGTGAGTTGTATTGGTTTTGTTCACGGTATTGATTTTCTTGACGGCATAATTCAAACATAAAATCACGCTGCTCGGAATGTTCGCTGCTTTTTGGCCCTTTGGACAACAGCTTTAAAAAAGACTGCTCGACGTGCCAGCTTAAATAATTGTCGGCGTTTTCAAAGTACGATTTTAATTTTGTGTCAGGAGGACTATAACGGCGTAGTTTTTTTAACAGCGAAATAATGTGCTCGGCTAATTCTATTGACTGATCGTAAAACGGCTGCGGTTCTTTTTCTTTTAGCGTCGCTTTAATATCAGTGTCGAGCGCAATTCTAATTTGATAAGAAAACAGATTCAGATTAACCCGATAGTCGTCTTGCTGGCCTTTGTTTTGGCTAATATAACGGCTGCGAACCAGCGGTAGGTGCAATTGATCTGAATAATAGGCGCAATGGCTTTTAATGCCCGAATGGAAATAACTTTCTTCGTCGAGGGTTTTGGGATCGAGCCCCATTTCGACAGGCAATGAAAAATATAAGTCGAGTCGTTGGTAATCAAGCGGCAACATGCGGTGGCTGATTTTTATTGATAAGTTTTCGTCTTGTTCTAGGGTGATATTGTTCACTCTGTTGGGCTGCTCCTTTACATAAGTATGATGAATAATCTCGCGTGGTTATTATATAGGTTAAGCATGAATTATTGCCTAACCTAATGAGTATTACACGATATTCTTAAAATCACTAGTGGCTAAGTAATGTCGGCATGGCAGAGCCTTGTTATGTTTTGCTGCTATTTTGACCGATGTCAGCTCATTATCATTTGATTCTCATTAGCAGTTCGTGTCGGTGTTACTTGAGCCGATATCTTTGCTGGGTTACCCTAGCTGCTTATTCATATTGTTATAGGTAATTTTAATGCTCAAGGGTTCATTTCAGCTGTTACGGATCATCATTATTGACAGTTTTTGGCGCGGTAAGGTTAATGAATTAAACTTCAGTGGTCATACCCAGCTTGAAGGAACCAATGGTGCAGGAAAAACCTCGCTAATGCGGATGCTGCCATTGTTTTATGGCATGCGCCCCAGCGATATTGTGAGCAAGGTTGATCAATCAAAAAACTTTGCCGACTATTACCTACCTCGCGAGTCGAGCATGCTGGTTTATGAATACCAGCGACCAAGTGTTGCCTCGCAAGAGCCTCAAATTTGTCAAATGATTGCAACCAGTGATGGCCGCGGCATTCAATATAAGTTAATTGATGCGCCATATCGCAGTGAGTTTTTTATTGGTGAAGATAACAAGCCATTAAAAATAAAAGAAATAGTCGCTAAATATCAGGCTAACTTAAGCAATGTGCATTGCTCTAACTTTCTTGGCGTTGATAAATACCGTCAAGTTATTCAAAAGCTACGCAGTGGCAGCAAAAGCAAAGAAATTAAGCAACTTCAAAACCGATATAGCTTAAGCAACAGCCCTTGTCCGCATATCGATAAAGTGGTTAATGGCACCATTGAAAAGAATCTCGACTTTGACGCGGTTAAGCGAATGCTGGTCTCTATTGTTGAAGACTATATTGCGCGCAGTGATATTACTGGCTCAAAAGAATATATGCAGCTTAACAAAGATGAAATTTCGCAATGGCTTAACGACATTCAGGCCAGTCGCAGCGTGCAGAAGGTTGCCGATAAAATTGCGTTATGGAAAGACGACTTTATTGTATTAGGTAATTCGCTGACCAAATTAAAGCACCTAGCGGCGTTAAGTGTTGACCATCATCAAGATGCTAAACAGACCGAGCAAGAGTTAATCGAACAACGTCTGCAAGCTAAAAAGCAGCGTGAGCAAAGTCAGCGCCAACTCGAAAAATTAAAAGACGAGTTGGGTCTTGAAATTAAAGCGATTAAGCGTGAAGTTGAAAGTGATCAGGCCTTTATTGATAAGCTCGATCTCGACAAGCAAAATTTCGACGACGATGACGCACCAAGTTATCAGTTAAAAGCGGACAATAAAGCACAGTTGCTCAACCGTTTGTCCGACGTTAACCAACTGATCGAAACATTTGAAGGTGAAATTGCTAATATTGGCGCCAAATTCGAAAGCATGATCGCCAAGTTAGACCTGAGCAGTGCTAAGCATAATGCCAAACAGCAAGAACAAATTGCATTAATCAGCCAGCAAGCGAATGTTAAAAGTACTGAATGTGAGCAGCAGTATCAGGGTCAAAAGGACTTGCTAGTCGCTCAGCAACAGCAACAGTTTTTAACCCTAAGCAATGCGCAAGCCCAGCTCGAAGTTAAACTCGAAACCACCGAGCATTTGGTGCTGTCGGTGCAGATCCCTGCGCCACTAAATGACAAGCGCCTGCAATGCGAGCAAGCGTTAAAGCAAGGGCAGCAACAATATAGCGAGCAACTGCAAGCGCAAAGTCAGCAAGAGCTTCACCTTGCCAAGTTAAGCTCACAACGCGAACAGGCGCTGCATCAGTTAGTCGGCGACAAACGCTTGCTTGATGAATTAACGCGAGATTACCATTTAATTACTCAGCAAATTAACCCAGAGGTTGGTTCACTACATCACTACTTAGACAATCATGCGAGTAACTCCAATAACAGTGAGCTGAGCTGGAAAGACAATATCGGCCGCATTTTGTCGCCGCAGTTATTAGCGCGCCAAGATTTAAGTCCGCATTACTTAGAGCCAGAGCGATTAACTTCAGATAACAGCACCGCTGATGCTGCTATTTATGGCCTGACCATTGATTTAGAGCAGTTAAGCGATGATAACGCCTTGTCGCTTAGTGAAAGTGAATTGCGCAATGAAGCCGAGCGCATTAGCGACAAGCTAACAGCGCAAATGGCGCAGGTTGAGCAGCAAGAAGCCTTGATTGCAGAACAAAACAAAGTAATTGAGCAGCAAAATACGATTATTTTGAGTTTAAAGCAGCAAACATTACGTTTGCAGCAAGAAATAGAGCAGCTAGGGCAGCAATCACAACGTAACGATGTCGAATGTCGCCAGGCTCTGCTGGATGAAAAACAAAAGTTTAGTCAGCAAATCGAGCAGCTTAGTGCGCAGCTCAAGAAGAATAGTCAGCAACAAGCCGATTTTAATCAGCAAAAAACAGATGACTTGCATGAGTTAAATAATCAATTACTTGAAAATAAAATGGTGATCGAAAGTGACAGCAGCAGTCAGCTCGACACGATAAATGAGCAGTTAACCAGTTATAACGACCAGCAAAAGCAGCTTAAGAAAGATTATCAGCAGCAGCTCAAAAAAGAAATTAATCAACACGATCCCGATGGCGAAATCGACAAGTGCATTCAAGAGCAACAGGGGCTTAAGAAATCGCTGACCGAGTGTGACGTTTTTGCTGAAAAGGCGCGTAAGTACCAAAGCTTTATGCAAAGCAGCTTTAGTCAGCGCGAATCACTGACCAACAATAACAATCAGCGTCAGTTGGCGTTAAATCGACTTAACGAACAATTAGTCAAAGACAGCGAAGTGGCTAATGTCGAACTGCGCCGAGCCAAAGACAGTATTAGTCGGATTAACGAAGCGATTGCCAAAAATGAAGAGTTGCTAATAGGGCTAGAGCGGGGAAAAACGCAATGTGATGGCTTAGATATTGTGGCCGAGCTTGATGATAACGCCAGCATCTTTCAACCTGAAATGGTGCCGCGCTTTATTGATCAAGACGCGACCAGTTACCGCGCGCAAAAAGATCGCTTAAGCAAAGCGATTAATGGTTTTAGCGAAATGTTTCGCCGTCAGCACGCTGGCAGTCAGCTGTATAGCAACTGGGTTAAGTTAGTGGCTGAAAATGACAGCTACCAAAGCAGTGAGTCGGTGTTTAAATATCAGCATGCAATTAGTGACTTGCTGTCTACTGCTGATCAGTTGCAGCAATCGACCGGCCAGTTAATTGATGTTAACGCGATTAAAATAGATGAATTTTATAAGCATTTAACCAACTTCAAAAAAGAAATTAATCGCGTTGGCCGTAAGTTGTCAGACAATGTCACTGCGTTGGCGCAGTTTGAAGCGTTGGCAGAAATTAACATTAATACCATTTCTAAAATCGAGTCGCTTGACTACTGGGCGCAGCTAAAAACCTTCTCCGAAAGTTACGACATGTTGCGTGACGATTTAAATGATCCCAATCGCGAAGTGCCCGAAGAGCTGATTAGCGCAATGCGTGAATTGTCACGGGTATTGCCAGCCGAGGGGGTATCACTTGAGCATCACGAGTTATTTGATATTGAATTTGTGATCACCGAAAAAGGCGAAGTTAAACGCGCCCGTAATGCGCGGCAGTTGAAAAAGATTAGCTCGACCGGTTTGTCATATTTAGCGATGTTGTCGTTATTTGCTGGCATATTGTCGATGTTGCGCGGCAACAATGAATACCCAACTAGCGTGATTTTACCGGTTGATGAATTAGGTGAGCTGGCCGCTGAAAATATTGATTTGTTGCTAAAAATGTTCGCTCAAAATTCAATTGTGATGCTGTCGGCGTCGCCGTCAACCGATCGTCATATTCTGTCGCTTTACCAGCGTCATTACAAAATAAAAGACAGCAAGTTGTACCATGCCGATATTCCACAATCTCGCCTTGATCAACTACTGGCCCAGCGTAAGCAAGATCTGTTAGTCAATCAAACAACTGCGATGTCTGGCATTGCTAGTGGAGAGCTTTCATCATGATTTTTAAACAAACTATTGAGGCGCTATTAACTGGCGCGGTAATTTGTGAAACCGCTAACAGTGATTTGTTTAATTACCTCGACAACGAGATTAATAAAGAGCAAGTCAGTGACTTTTTGTCGAATTTAGACCGCCAGCTGAGCTACCTTGACAGTGCCCAAGCTTATTATTGTACTTATAACAGTGTTGATAGCAGCAATAAAGCCGACATTAGCGCCTTGTTTTCCGAAGTTCGCAGCTATTTCCGCCCATTAGTTGAATGGCTTGATATTCATTTGGTGGCGACAGGCAGCGATACGCCGTTGCGCGCTAAAGACATGGTTAATTTGAACGAGTTGTTTGAAGCGTTTGAACATGATCAAACCTTAACCGAGCAATTGCGCCGTTTAACCACCATGCGCCCGTTTAAAACCAGCAAAACTGAACCGCGTGAACAGTTGGTGATTATTTTTAGCAAGCTAGAAGAGCTAGGTTATTTTGTCCGTAAGTCGGCTGGCAGCAGCCGTTATTATGCGACGGCCCGGTTCGATTTAATTTATCTATTAATTGAGTTTTTAAACGACAGTGAAAAACTAGCATTGCCTGAACAAAGCGAAACTTCGACCCAAGAGGAGTTATTGCTGTAATGAGTGGATTTGATAGTGAACAGGTCGCAAGTTTACTGCGCCAGCTCGGCCACAATGATCAGCTAATAGCCCAAGCATATGTTCAGGGTTATATCAGTGGTGATGACAATAACTTAAATCACTTAATGGCGCTGCATAAGTCGGGTATTTTACGGCCCGATGAAGATCCGGGCGACTACCGAACATCGGCCGACATTAAGCAAATGCTTAACCGCCTAATGCGTCAACAGCGCGGTTATCGCCAAATGAGCGACATGGGCAAAGTAATTAATGCCCTAAGCGACAGCGTGACCGATTATCGTGATTCTATTTTGCAGCAGCAACACGACGATGCCGATTACTATTTAGAGCAGCTCGATGACTTGCTTTATGATACCAAAGACAGCTTTGCGGGCAGTCTCGACAATATGCATTACGCGATCACTAGTCAGTTTGGCTTTGTGTCGACCTTGGGCGCTAAAGTGCGCGAGAACGAAAAAGCACTTAACTATGCGCAAAAGTTGCTGATTGAACTGAAACAAATCGACCCGAATACTTGTTATCAATGGATTGATTGGGCGTGCCCTAATGAGTTGGCACGTAAAGTAACTGGCTTTATCGAATGGTTCCATCAGGTGCTCGATCGATTAGCCCACATTATTGATAAAATGCGAGTTAGCCTATTTCGACTGCGCCGCGATGAAAAACAAGCCAATCAATTGCGCGGCATGGCTCGTTATTTACGCAGTCATCCCGAGTTTGAAATCGATCCGCAGTTACACGATGCCGAACATTTACCGCAACAGTTAAAGTTTGCGCCGGCCTTGCAACTGCGCGGTTATGTTGACGTGCGCAATACCGGGCTAGAGGCCGACTTAATAGAAATTGTGCAAACGCTGCGCAAGGCGGCTGTTAGCTCGGTCTTAAAAAATCGTGAGAGCTGTGAGGTTAGTGATGAAGCCATTGAAGAGCTCGCTTACCAATACGATTTCTTCGAGCAAGAAGTCGAGCTGTTGTTCGAGCGCAGTATTATAGATAACAGCGCTTGTTCGGCGTTGCAATATTGGCAAGCCCATCAAGACGATTGGCATCAGCAACAGTTAGAAATGTCGCCCAAGTCGTGGATAGAGTTAGTGTTTAGCTGTTATTGCAAACTGACCAGCGACCAACAGCAGGGCCTAACCATTAAAATGAAAGGTCCAGTGGTTGCTGGCACCAATAATAACTATGCCTTTAACGATGTCATTATTGAACCGCGCGCTTTAAATGAAGCCTAGTAACGCATGAGCAAGATTTTTGACAAACACGGCGCTGAGGTATTTAATTTCGTTAAAAGCCTTAACGCTAACCATCGTCTTGGTGGTGAAGTGTTGGCCTCTGCGCTTGGTCAGTTTGTCGCGCGCGAGTTTAATTTTGGCCAGCTCGGCCATCGTAATAATCTTAAATTTAGCCTGCAAGATCTGATGGAGCTTAATCGTGAAATCGCCCAGCTAACAGGTAATAATCCCGCGTGGGATAATTACACTAAGTTGACACGGCCCGAGCGGGCAAAATCTCATCACAGCACCAAGCTGCAAGTTTTGCCCGTGAGTGAAGATTTTGTATTGGTCAATTGTTTGGGTTCGCTCAAAATAAACCAGCATGTTGCAACATTACCGCCGCTGAGTGCGCTGGGGGTTTATCTTAATGCGAGTGAGTTTAACTCCATTGAACATGAACAGCTGATCTTGGTGGAAAACCTCGCGGTAATGGCCTCGCTAGCCTTATTAAAACTGCCTGAGGCAATTGATGACCCGCTGTTTGTATATCGTGGCGATGTTAAACCGGAGCAAAATATTACCAGCGCTTATCAATTTTTTAGGCGCTGGTCGTCAAGTCATCAACTGATTTGTTTTAGTGATTTTGACCCCGCCGGTTTGCTCATTGCCACTAGTTCGGGAGCGACTTGTGGTCTGGCGCCTACTGCAGATAGCATCGATGATATTTTTAGCACCGAATTTACAGATAAAGCACTTAAAGATAGCGAACAGAACTGGTGGCAACAAGCACAGCAAAAAACCGCGCTTGAATCACTAATTAAACAAGACTCGTTGTCACCAGCGCTAATTACAGCTTTTCAGCAAATGGCTAATTATCGACGAACTTGGCAGCAAGAACACATGATTACTCACCAAACCCCGTTACAACTAATAGCCCTTTAAATATTTGCTGCAAGCAAAATCTCATTGCGATGATTGATGGCTTTATTCGCTGGATTTATCTGGCATAATGGCAGTAATAGATCTTAACGATGATTCGAAATGGCCCAGCAACAGTTTACCCCTAAAAATAAAAATTTCGCCAAGCACGATGCGCAAGTTGAAGCGCTGAAAGTTCCGCCGCATTCACTTGAGGCCGAACAGTCAGTGCTCGGTGGCTTAATGCTCGACAATGAAGCGTGGGATCGGGTCTCTGAACTGGTTGTGAGCGAAGATTTTTACCGTAAAGATCACCGCACCATTTTTAAATTTATGGGCAACTTGATTGAGCACGGTAATCCGATCGATCTAGTGACCCTGTCTGAAGCGCTTGAACGTGAAAACGAGCTAGATGCCGTTGGTGGTTTTGCTTACATCGGCGAAATGGCAAAAAACACCCCAAGTGCGGCCAACATTGGCGCCTATGCAACTATTGTACGCGAGCGTGCCGTGGTACGTGACATGATTGGGGTAGCCAATGAAATTGCCGAAGCTGGTTTTGAGCCAGAAGGTCGCGACAGTGCCCAATTGCTTGATTTTGCTGAAAGCAAGGTATTTAAAATTGCCGAAAAGCGAACCAACGCGTCGGAAGGGCCACAAGATATTAAACATATCTTAGCGTCGACCGTTGATAAAATTGAAGAACTTTATAATAACCCCCACGACGGTGTTACTGGTATTTCAAGTGGTTATGGCGATTTAGACAAAATGACCGCCGGGTTCCAAGATTCTGATTTAATCATTGTCGCGGCGCGACCGTCGATGGGTAAAACAACCTTTGCGATGAACATTGCTGAGCACGCGGCAATGAATGAAGACAAGCCAGTGATTATCTTTTCGTTAGAAATGCCGGCAGAATCAATCATGATGAGAATGTTGGCGTCGCTTGGGCGAGTTGATCAAACTAAAATTAGAACCGGTCAGCTTGAAGACGACGATTGGGCGCGCGTTTCGTCAACCATGGGTATTTTGCTTGAGCAAGGCAAGATGTACATTGATGATTCATCGGGTTTAACTCCAACTGAAGTACGTTCACGCTCACGCCGAATTGCCCGCGAGCACGATGGTGTCTCAATGATCATGATAGATTACCTCCAATTAATGACGGTGCCAGCGCTGTCCGACAATCGTACCTTGGAAATTTCTGAAATTTCGCGCTCACTTAAAGCCTTGGCTAAAGAATTAAAATGCCCGGTTATAGCACTGTCGCAGCTTAACCGTGGTCTAGAGCAACGTGCCGATAAGCGACCGATTAACTCGGATCTGCGTGAATCAGGCGCGATTGAGCAAGATGCCGATTTAATCATGTTTATTTATCGTGATGAAGTTTACAACGACGATACCCCTGACAAAGGCAGTGCCGAAATTATCATTGGTAAGCAGCGTAACGGCCCCATAGGTAAGTGTCGCCTAACCTTCCAGGGACAGTACTCGCGCTTTGATAATTACGCCGGTCCGGCTTACGACGACGAATACTAAGGTCGCTTAATGAGCACTGTAACCGCGCTTGTTAGCCGCAGCGCTATTGCCGATAATTATCGGCAAATGAAAAAACTCGCGCCGAAAAGTAAGGTATTAGCGGTATTAAAAGCGAATGCTTATGGTCATGGTGCAGTGGCGATGGCGCGTGAACTAATGCGTGTTAATGTCGATGGATTAGGCGTTGCTCGGCTCGAAGAAGCCTTAGAGTTACGGGCTGCTGGCATCACCAGCCCTATTTTATTATTAGAAGGTTTTGCCGAGCAATCAGATATCACTCGCTTGATTACCTATCAATTAGAAACCGTGATCCACAGCTTAGAGCAAATCACCATGCTTGAGCAGTGTCAGCAACAAGGTCGGTTGAAAATCTGGCTCAAAATTGATACTGGCATGAACCGGCTAGGTTTAAATAGCAGCGAAGTTGTACAAGCTTGCCAGCGCTTAAATCAGCTTAAAATAGTCGAAACCCCTGTCAATTTCATGAGCCATTTTGCCTGTGCCGACGAGCTTGGTAATGATTTTACTGCGCGTCAAACTCAAGCCTTTTTTGAGTTAGTTAAAGAGTATGACGGTCAGTTAAGCATTGCAAATTCTGCCGCGATTCTTGCATGGCCCGAGACCCACCTAGACTGGGTTCGAACTGGAATTTCTCTTTATGGCTGTAGCGCCATTGAGGGTAAAACCGGGGCTGACTTTGGGTTGCGCCCAGTGATGACATTGCAAACTAAAGTCATCGCTATAAAATCGGTAACTCAGGGACAATATGTTGGGTATGGCTCAACATGGCAAGCTAAAACCGATGGTAAACTTGCCGTGATTGCGGTGGGTTATGGTGACGGTTATCCGCGGCATGCCAAAACAGGTACTCCGGTGCTTATTAATGGCAAGCGTTACCCTATCGTCGGGCGTGTTTCAATGGACATGATTACCGTTGACCTTGGCCAAACTAGTCAAATTAGCTGCGGAGATGTCGTTACTTTATGGGGACAAGGGCTGCCCGCTGAAGATATTGCCCGCTGGTCTGATACCATCAGTTATGAAATCATGATTAAGCTGACCCATCGCGTTGCCGTTTCTTTGATCGATTAATCATAAATGTAAAACCTCTCCTGTCTTTTGCAATTAAAAGCATATAGAATGGCGCCGATTTTAACATGGTGCAGCAAAAAACGTTTCATCCGTCACATATTTCACATTTTGTTTGTCTGTTCTTAATATTCCTGTCTGTTGCTTCGAAAGTTACTTTCGGTCGGTAATAGATGAGGTGTTTTTCTCGATTAACCCTAAGTGATACTGACAGATGTTGGGTCTATCGAGCTGCGCCATGGCAATAGTTGTAACCATTATTATAGAAACAGGAAGTAAGATGTCAGTATTAAAATATTCAGCCGTAGCTTGCGCTGCACTTTTGTCAACCACAGTTAGCGCTAAGCAATACTGGAGCGATACCAGCTTTTCTGCCTTACAAGGCAGCAATTATGAGCTAGGTGATGATGATCGCAACATTTATACTTTTGAACACGCAAGCGGACATAGCTGGGGTAGTCTTTTTACCTTTGTTGACCGTGCTCATAACACTAACTTTGGCGATGATGATACTTATGGCGAATTAGGTTTTAGCTTTGATGTGTATAACAACCAAGACGGTTTTGTGAAAAAAGCCTACGTGACACCACAATGGGAATTTGGCCGTTCATTAAGCGGTACCTTCAATAACTTTTTAGCTGGTGTTGGTGTTGATCTAGCGATCCCTGGTGCATCTTATTTTAATGTTAATTTATATCAGCGTAACAATGAGCAAGACGATAACAACCAACAGTTAACATTGGTATGGTCTTTCCCGTTTGCAGATAGCTTTGTTTACGATGGTTTCTTAGATGCGATTAACGGCTCAGACACCCAAACAGGCGGTTACAATTTTACTTCACAGCTAAAATACGATGTGGGTCAACACATTGGTGTTGAAAAAAGTAAGTTATACCTTGGCATTGAATATGTTTACTGGAAGAACAAATTCGGTGTTAGTGGCGTCGACGAAAAAAATGCTAACTTGCTAATTAAATGGCATTTATAAAATAGACCTAGATTAAGGTAAGTTTTTAATGCCAGCGGTTTAAGCAAAGCGAGCAAATAAAAGGGGGCTTAGTTGTAATAACTAAGCCCCCTTTTTTTTAATAAGTAATCGAGCTCATTGTATTCATCAGTTTTTCATACGCAAAACAAGATTCCATTTAACCCTGATTTTTATAAGAAAATGACCCCTGATGTTGTATTATTAAATAAAGGTCGCGCGAGTGAATTTTTTTAGTGTTATCGTGGTCTTGTCATTATATTAATCACAATTATTGAGAAAATGGATGAAAATACTTAAGTTATTAGCCGTATCAGGGATATTGGCTAGTCTGTCTTTTACGGCCTTGGCCGGTGAAGAAGGCATCGCCAAGGTTAAATTAAAGCTAGAGTCAGCATTGGGCATTGAGCAAGCCGAGATCACTGAGTCGCCGCTTAAAGGTTTTTATGAAGTAATGACTCCTCGTGGTCTGTTGTATGTGTCACAAGATGGTCGCTATGTGATGCAAGGCAGTATCTATGATCTCGATAATAAAATGGTCAATATTACTGAACAAAAAATGGCGACCGTTCGCGTTGACAAAATGGGTAACTATGCCGATTCAATGATTGTATATCCGGCCAAAGATGAAAAGTATCAGGTAACGGTATTTACCGATGTCGACTGTGGTTATTGCCAACGCTTGCACTCACAAATGGCAGATTACAATAAGTTAGGCATTACGATTCGTTACTTGGCATTCCCCCGCGGCGGTCCGCGCTCAAAAGCTTGGACAGATATGCAATCGTTATGGTGCAGTGACAATCAGCATCAAGCAATGAATGAGCTTAAAGCCGGCAGCAGCATTGATAAAATTACTTGTGACAATAAAGTTGCTGAACATTATCAATTAGGCCTAGAGTTTGGCGTAAATGGCACTCCTGCCTTGGTGCTTGAGGATGGCACGATGATCCCTGGTTATCAGCCGCCAGCTCAGTTATTTGAAATACTTAGTGCGGGTTCTTAATCCAGTCACTTTTTTAACAAGCCCAGCACTGATGCTGGGCTTGTTTTTATCTGCTGGACTATCCATAAGCACCTGCCTCTCTAATGATATTGTCATGATACCGGTCAACTAATCGGTGACGAAAAATCCGAAAATTACTCGCCTTAGTGACGAGATTACTCCTTTTCTACGTGGCTTTGGTCAAATAATCTTTCAAGCTAATGCCTTAAGCGGTCTAATCTTTATGCTCGCTATTGGGCTCAACTCTGGCGCGATGTTAATTGGCTCTGTCATTGGTGTTTGGTGCAGTACTCAAAGCGCGAAATGGTTTGGTGGCGACCCTGAAGTCATTCATCAAGGATTATATGGTTATAACGGCGCGTTGATCGGTTTAAGCGTGATGTTATTTTATCGTCTCGATTTAACTAGTCTTGGCTTAATCGCATTAGCGGCAATGCTTTCTTCATTACTACTGCAACAACTACAGCAACAACTATTGCAACGCTTTCATTGGCTATCGCCGTTGACTGCGCCATTTTTAATCATGGTTTGGTTGGTCTTTGCCGCTGCTGATCTTTTTACCCTAGTGCCAGTTGTTGCTCAGCCACTCATGATTGAAACTAACCCAGTGATGGTTTTTTTTCGCGGTTATGGTCAAATGTTATTTCAAGCCAATGCTTTGTCTGGGCTGCTGATCTTAATTGGGGTAGCGATTAGCTCGAAAACCGATGCTGTGTGGGCGATGTGTGGCGTGGTACTTGCGATGGTGGTTGTGTCGGTGTGGGGGCAGGTGTTAGCCACGCCAGTGGGTTTTTCTGCGGAGTCAGCGGCGCAAGGTTTTTATAGTTTTAGCGCCGCGCTGATTGCAGTGGCACTTGCTAACCAAACAACACCGGGCAATAAAGTGGCTCAGTTAATGATAGTGACAGCTGGCGTGATATTGGCGGTGCTGTTGACCCTATTAGGGCAGCTGGCAGATTTAACCGCCTTAACCGCGCCATTCGTTTTGTCGATGTGGCTAATTTTGACACTTGTTTGGGCTTGGCGGCAATGGTGGCGCGCTTAACATTGTGGGTTTAACTTAACCTGAGTTCTGGTGTTGTAATTGGTGTAAAAAATCTGAGGGTTCCAGGGGGAAACCCTGTGGTGCAAGCCATGATATCGCATCATTAATACTGGAAAAAACCTGCCGTTCGTAGTCTTTCTCTTGATATGGCACCAAAGATTCTAACACCATCTTTTTGAGTATATTGGGAGCGTAAACATGACAGTCTCTCACACATCCATGATCAATAAACCAACGACAGTGTGCTTTTATGTGGGGATTGATGTCTTGGGTGCCCAGTTGCCATTGATCAAATAATGATAAAATAGCCCATGGCGAATCGAGTAAAGGTTGCGTAATGACTTTAAATTCTTCGATATATGCAATAGCGGCTTCTTCATTCCAAGAGCCACTAAAAACTTGAATTAACACTTTATTATTGACTGACAGCTGCCAGTTACCGTGAATTTTATAGTTTGTCATTGTCACCTTCCTATTCATTATCAGCATAGCTGCTAATGAATACATTGAGAACTTTGCATGGCAAGTTTTTATTGTATTCTCAATAATATAATAGCTCTGCAAGCTATTACTGCTCAATCTGGCGCATCGCGTAATGTTCACTGTCTGGTTATGGAACAGTACTTGGCATAAATGGCGGCTAATTGGTGGTTTGAATAAGAAGCCCCAAGCCGAAACTGATTAACACCGCACCTGCGCCGCGTTCAAACAAATGAATTTTACGGCTAAGAAATTGCTGAACGTGGCGATGGCCAATCGCCGATGCGACAATTAAGTTCCAACTAAGCACGGCCAAAAACATCCACAGTCCGCAAAAGGCTTGTTGCTGTAACGTCACTTCTTTACCCAATATAACGGCCATTAAACTGATATAAAATAATGCGTTTTTCGGGTTAAGTAACGCAGAATTTAGCCCAAGCCATAGTTGTTTTAAAGCGCTTGGCACGGCACTTTTAATAATAGTCGCGTCGACCACTACCTCGTTTGCTTGGCTCCTAATTAGTTGCCAGCCTATCCATAACAAGTAAGCGGCGCCAATTAATTCAATTACCGAAATAATGGTTGGAAAACTTTCAATGCTGCTCCAACCTAATATCGCGATAGCAATATAAACGGCATTGCCCAGTGCCACGCCAACACAAATAAACCGGCTGCCGCGCAGGTTGTGGCGAATAGCATGGCCGGCGATTAGGAAAAAGTCTTGGCCGGGGCTGAGCAATGCCAAAAAATGTGCCAGCGCTAGCGCGGGAAATGCTGCAGGAATTAAGTTGTCTAAAGAAGTCATTGGGTCAGCTGCCTTGGTAATTAAGCTGACATCTTAAAACAAGGGATTTAGCTTTTATTGTCGAAAATTGACTTGGACAGCTGATATTGACGCGGCGTTGCCGCGCTATAGCGAACAAAGGCCCTGTGAAATTGGCTTTGGTCGGAAAAGCCGACCGCGATTGCGACATCAACAATGCTAATGCCTTGCCTAAGCAGCAGTTTTGCTTGTTCTATTCGGGCATTATTAATAAAAGATTTTGGGGTAATGCCAAATTGTTTGCTAAAAGCCCTGATGATGGTCTCTTGGCTGCGCGCCAAATCATGGGCTAAGTGTTCTAACGTTGGCGGCTCAACAAGATCATGTAATAGCCGCCGTTTTATCTGCAGTGCTAACCCATTATGGTCACTATCATTGTTCGCTGGGGAACACCAAGTGGCTAGCACTGGCAGTGCTAGTTGCTCAAAGGTTAAATTGGCAGCGGTAAGTTGGTAATTTTTAAGTTGCTCAACCATAGTCAAAAATAAAGGCGCGAGCTGAGCGCTTGCATGTTGAATTTTTGGGATTATTACTTGGTCGCAACTTAAGCGGGTAACTTGATGGCCGTATAAGTCAGACAACTGATTCAAACACCACTGACTATCAACATATAACATATGATAACTGCGTGGTTGGTCGGCAATGGGATTACAGGCATGTACTTTGTCCGGCTCAATAAGAATTAGATCGCCAGCATTAACGAGCAGCTCTTGGCCTGCTATTTTCAAGCGTGTTTGGCCAGCGATAACCAAACCAATCGATAATTGAGCATGGCTATGGGCTTTATACCCTTGCTGACTTTGAAAGGTACTGCGCAGCTCAATTAAAGGCAAGCTGGGGTGTCGCCAGTATTGCTGGTTTATGGCACTAATAGGCTGAGGCACAAGCGATTACCCTTTGTTGTGGAGTAGCTCGAGCTTAGCAAAATTAGCGCCGATGGCAAAGTGGGTGTTATTTTCTGTGTTGCTTACTCATGTTATTTACTATGGGTTAATTGCAAGATCAGTCAGCCATTGCTGTTCAAACTGGGCCATTTTTAGATGGCGTTTTGACTGCTGGTGATTGATCTTGTCTAGCTCGTTGCCAAAAGGGCCGACTCGGCACATCGCGCAATGTTGACTGCCTTGGTATGGCGCTGGACTAAGCAGCTTATCGAACTCGCAGTGGTGGCGGGCACTCCACACATAACTGATGCCAAGGGTGTTTTTAACAAACTTGTCGCGGTCGACATTGCGGATTTGATAATTGGGGAAATCCTGAGCGTTAAAGGCCATACTGCCAAGGTAGTTTATTGGCGTATTAAGAGTCAGGCTATTTTCAATGTCCCACTCACGATAAGGTTTTACGTCTTTAGACGTAATAATGCACAGCTGTGGCCCGGCGGGATCAAGAAAGTGATTAATTGCGTTGAGCAAAAAGCTTCGTAACAGGCGGCGGTTAATGGTGTTTACACCGGCATTTTTACATTGCTGACTAAAGTCACTGCGATCACTAAAACCCGGTACTAGCGGAAATTGAAAAATCACTAAATCAAATTGCTCGGCAGTTAATCCAGACCATGTTTGCGGTTTGGTTACATCAAACTCAGTTAATACTTTGCAACCCGCTTGGCTTAATTGTTGATGAAATTTAGCGCCATACTTGTGGGTCAAGGTGGTTAAATCATCAAAAATGGTCGCGGTTAAGCGCTGTGGTTGGTGGTGATGCCATAAAGACGCTGAAAACGATAAATCGCCATCGCCAACCGTTAAAATTCGCCATTTAGGATTGATATACATTGAGCCGACTACAGAGTTGTGATTAAAGGCTAATTATCGTTTGAGCGAGTGGCTTTAGCAACAAAAAATACGTAGCAGCCACGGCTACGTGCTATGCTGGCGGGGTTTATTACTCTGCTAAAGGTCTTGTTGTGGAACCTACTATTGTACGTCGCGAACTAGCTGATTGTTCTCATCTTAATTTTATTGCGTTGCCCTTGTTGCAACGAGTTTACGCCAGTCGCGGCATTAGCGGGGCTAAAGATTTAGAGTACCAATTAAAAAACTTACTCAACCCGGCGACTCTAAAAGACAGTGGCAAAGCCGCTGATTTATTGTTTGAGGCGATCACTAATCAGCAAAAGATTATTATCGTTGGCGATTTTGATGCCGACGGTGCAACCTCAACCGCATTATCGTTATTAACCTTACGTCGTTTTGGCGCCGCTGATGTCGATTTTATTGTGCCAAATCGCTTTGACTTTGGTTATGGCTTGTCGGTGCCGATTGTTGATATTGCCCATCAGCAGGGCGCAAAACTTATTATGACGGTTGATAATGGCATTTCATCAATCGACGGAGTGGCGCGTGCTAAAGAACTTGGCATGACCGTGGTTGTTACCGACCATCACCTTGCTGGCTCGCAGCTACCGATTGCTGATGCGATTGTTAACCCGAACCAACCAGACTGTACCTTTGCCAGCAAGAACTTGGCCGGAGTTGGCGTGGCGTTTTATGTGATGCTGGCATTGCGCGCTAAAATGCGTCAGCAAAACTATTTTGAGCAAACAGGTTTGGCCGAGCCAAACATGGCCGAATATCTCGATATTGTGGCGCTTGGCACCGTGGCCGACGTTGTGCCGCTTGATAACAACAACCGTATTTTGGTTGACCAAGGTATTGCGCGCATTAAAGCCGGCCGTTGTCGTCCGGGCATTAAAGCGCTACTTGAAATTGCTAACCGTAATATCTCACGCTGTGTGGCCAGTGACATGGGCTTTGCAATTGGTCCTCGCTTAAACGCCGCTGGTCGGCTTGACGATATGTCGTTAGGCATTTTATGTTTAACCACCGACGACTTTGCTCAGGCCAAGCAGATAGCGATCGAGCTAGACGACTTTAATAAAGATCGCCGTGAAATTGAGGCGGGCATGCAGCAAGAAGCGTTAGACATTATCGCTAAACTGCCGTTTAGCGAAGCTGAGGGCGAAGTTCCTTTTGCGTTCGCGCTGTTTCATCCTGACTGGCACCAAGGGGTCAGTGGCATCGTAGCCTCACGCATTAAAGACAAATTCCACCGCCCAGTTATTGTGTTTGCTGACGCCGGTGATGGCGAGCTAAAAGGATCTGGTCGCTCAATTGAAGGGCTGCATTTACGCGATTTACTTGAGCGAGTTAATACGCTGGCACCTGGGCTTATCCTGAAATTTGGTGGCCACGCAATGGCTGCTGGCTTGTCGATTAAACAAGATGATTATAAGAAGTTTGCCGAATTATTTGAGCAATTGGCACAAGAAATACTGACCCCAGAGCAGCTCAGTGGCAAAATTCATTCTGATGGCGAACTTATTGCGAGCGAATTTAATCTTGAGGTTGCGCAGCAATTACGATCTGCGGGTCCGTGGGGCCAGGGGTTCCCTGAGCCGTGTTTCGATGGTAAGTTCCGCGTTATACAGCAACGCATCGTCGGCCAAAAGCACCTTAAATTAGTGCTCGAACCTGAAGGCTCAAAGGTTGTTATCGACGCCATTGCCTTTAATATTGACCCAATGGTATGGCCAAACCCGAATATTGAATGGGTTGAGGTCGCTTACCGACTTGATATTAATGAATTTCGTAACAAACAGTCGTTGCAGTTAATGGTTGAACATTTAATCCCGCTTTAGCGATAAAGTTGGATATGCCGCAGTAATAGCCTAATGCTGTGGTACACCACCATCATGTTGTGTGCATCCGCTTCATTTATCGATTGAACTTGGCCAGTAATAGCTGGCTTAATTTTCGAATAATTTCTGTATCGACCGCTATAAATCAGTGCGTTTTTTAGGTAGAATAGACGGCTTTTTATATTCCAACTGATGGTGTATTTTCAAATGTTCGAAGTTAATCCAGTTAAATACAAAGTCGACGATTTACGTCAACGTTCCGACGTGCTTCGGGGGTATCTTGACTACGACCAAAATAACGAAAGGTTAATCGAGGTTACTAAAGAACTTGAAGACTCAGCGGTATGGAACGAGCCGGAACGAGCGCAAGCCTTAGGTAAAGAGCGCGCTAATCTTGAAGCGATAGTTAATACCATCGACCGGATGGAAACTGGGCTTGAAGATGTCGAAGGTTTGGTTGAGCTGGCGGTTGAAGCCGACGATCAGGAAACGTTCGACGAAGCCGTCGTAGAGCTTGCAAGCTTAGAGCAACAGTTGGAAAAACTCGAATTTCGTCGTATGTTTAGTGGTGCTAATGATGTTAATAACTGCTACATGGATATTCAGTCTGGCTCTGGCGGTACCGAAGCGCAAGATTGGGCTAATATGGTCTTGCGGATGTATTTACGCTGGGGTGAAGCCAAAGGTTTCAAGGTCGAATTAATGGAAGTGTCTGCCGGTGAAGTTGCTGGCATTAAAGGCGCAACAATTAAGTTTAGTGGTGAATATGCCCACGGCTGGTTGCGTACTGAAAGTGGCGTTCACCGTTTGGTGCGAAAATCGCCGTTTGACTCAGGCTCGCGTCGTCACACCTCGTTTTGTTCAGCGTTTGTTTATCCTGAAATTGACGACGATATTGAAATAGAGATTAATCCGGCTGATTTACGAATTGATACCTACCGCGCGTCAGGCGCTGGTGGTCAGCACGTTAACAAGACCGATTCGGCGATCCGAATTACTCACTTGCCGACTAATACCGTGGTGCAGTGTCAGAGCGATCGCTCACAACACAAAAACCGCGCAGCAGCAATGAAGCAGTTAAAAGGCAAGTTATACGAGCTGGAAATTGATAAGCAAAATGAAGACAAACAACAGCTTGAAGACGGCAAAGCAGACATAGGTTGGGGCAGTCAAATTCGCTCTTACGTGCTTGACGCTTCAAGAATAAAAGATTTACGTACTGGAATAGAAAGTTCCAATACCGGTGCCGTATTAGACGGTGATTTAGACAAATTTATTGAAGCCAGCTTAAAAAGCGGCTTGTAAACAACGATCAACAGTGGAATAAACATGAGCGAACAAAATAGCCCAGCAAATGAAGAAGTGGTAGACGTAAACGAATTGGTTGCCCAGCGTCGTGCCAAATTAGACGCAATGCGTGAGAAAGGTCAGGCATTCCCTAACGATTTCCGTCGTAAAGACATTTCTGACGATCTGCACCTTGCCTATGGCGACAAAGACAAAGAAGAGCTCGAAGCGCTTAATGTTGAAGTTGCTATCGCAGGTCGCATGATGACGCGCCGTATTATGGGTAAAGCAGCGTTTGCGACTATTCAAGACATGGGTACGCGAATTCAGGTTTATGTTGCTCGTGACTTATTAGCTGAAGGCTTTTATAACACCGAATTTAAAAAGTGGGATTTGGGCGATATTATTGCTGCAACGGGTACCTTGTTTAAAACCAAAACAGGTGAATTATCGGTTCGTTGTAACGAAGTACGTTTGCTGACTAAAGCATTACGTCCGTTACCAGATAAATTCCACGGTTTGTCAGATCAAGAGACTTGTTATCGTCAGCGTTATTTAGATTTGATCGCCAACGAAAAATCACGTGAAGTATTTAAAATTCGCTCTAAAGTAGTTGCATTCATCCGTAACTATCTAACGCAAAAGAACTTCATGGAAGTTGAAACGCCAATGATGCAAGTGATCCCTGGTGGCGCAACGGCTCGTCCATTTAAGACGTTCCACAACGCATTAGACATGGACATGTACCTGCGTATCGCCCCAGAGCTTAACCTTAAGCGCTTGGTTGTTGGTGGTTTTGAAAACGTGTTTGAAATTAACCGTAGTTTCCGTAACGAAGGTCTTTCAACGCGTCATAACCCTGAATTCACTATGCTTGAGTTCTACTGGGGTTATGCTGATTTCAACATGTTGATGGATTTGACCGAAGACATGTTACGTGAACTTGCGCTTAGCGTTAAAGGCACCACAGAAATTACTTATCAAGGCAACTCGTTTGACTTTGGCAAGGCATTTGATCGTTTAACAGTGGTTGAGGCAATCTTAAAATATACGCCTGGTACTACGGTTGAGCAAGTGAATGACATGGAACAAGCAACTGCTATCGCTAAAGGCCTTGGCATTGATGTTAAAGACAACTGGGGCTTAGGAAAAATTCAAATCGAAATATTTGAAGAAACCGGCGAGCACCAGTTAATGCAGCCAACATTCATTACTGAATACCCAGCAGAAGTTTCACCGCTGGCGCGTCGTAATGATAACAACCCATTTATCACTGACCGTTTCGAGTTCTTCGTTGGTGGTCGTGAAATTGCTAACGGTTTCTCTGAATTAAACGATTCTGAAGATCAAGACCAGCGTTTCCTTGAGCAAGTTGCTCAAAAAGATGCAGGCGATGACGAAGCAATGTTCTACGACGCTGACTACATTACAGCGCTAGAATACGGCCTACCACCAACCGCTGGTGAAGGCATTGGTATTGACCGTTTAGTGATGTTATACACTGACTCTCCGTCAATCCGTGACGTATTATTGTTCCCACACATGCGTCCTGTTGCTGAATAATTTCAGCATGTATTTCAGGGTCAGTTGACCGGTTCAAAGCCTCGCATTCGCGGGGCTTTGTTGTTTCTGGGAGATGTAATTAATGGGGTTAGTATAAGTTCTTATATAATAATGAACATTATGCAGCATTCTGGTATGCGCTTAATTTATGGGCCAAACGTTGCATTTGCAACCACTCGCTTTTGGTAAAGCTATCACAAGAGACAACATGCGGAATATCACTGGCATCGATGACTTCTTGTTGAATATTAAATTGCTGTTGTTCGTCAGCCAGCTTAGTGCCTTCAAGCAACATCAACGGAAATGCTTTTATGATGGCGACATTTCGAGTTTGTAGGTAATCAATACTGGCACTGAAGCTGTCGAGCGTTTGTCCCGGTAAGCCGTAAATAAGGCTTACCTCAAATGGTTGCTGCCACTGCTGCAAAAGCTTGATAGCTTTGCCGACTTTGTTCATATTGTTCGCCCGTTCGATCGTTTTCGCTACATCTTTATCTATTGTCTGTAAGCCAAATTCTAAATGGACATTAAGCTTGGAACACAAGCGTAGAAACTCATCATTAATCTTTTCAAAACGGACTTGAAAAGACAGCAATGCCTGTAAATTAATTGAAATTGCATATTCTAAAATCTCGATATGATTGGGTTCGAGATTAAAGATAGGATCAAGTACATTAATTTTTTTGACGTTTTTACTTTTAAACAAATCCAGCTCTTGCTTGATTTTATCCATCGCTAACAAATGAACTTTTTTATGGGTTAAATCACGATGGGCGCAAAAATTACACTTAAAAACACAACCACGGCGCGTTTCCCAGTGGATCATCTCTTGATCTTGGCTCAGGCTAATTGTGTGATCCAAATAGGGTGAGGGCAGTGTCGCCATGTCGATGTCTTTTTTTATAAACCGGCTGGTAATTGCCAAATCATCTAAAATAGCTTCAGGCAATGCTGCTTCGGCATAGCCAGCGATATAGAAATCAGCGCTCGGATAAAGCTTGCGGCAACTGTCTTCATGAATTTGATAACCTCCCAAAATCACTTTGCCGCGAAAGCCCATTTGCTTGCACTTTTTGATCAACGGCTCAATTAAGCGCGAGCTCCAGACATAACAGGCCAACGCTAAGCGGTCGATATTGGCCAAGGGCAGTTTATCGTTAATCATCTTGGCGACGTCATCAACCTTAGGTTGTGATTGCGTGGCGAATTGCATTGAAATAGGCAAATGTTCAATGACAAATTCAGTGTTGTATTGTGGGTGATGGCGACAAGCAGAAATGAGACTTCCCGCGGCAAGGCCTGTCCCAGTTTTTCCACGCTGGGTAAAATCAAAAGTAACTAATAACGATTTTCTTATTTTTTTCATCGTAATAAATCCATTTAAAAACGACAACAAAATGATATGCAGGGTTAATCAATACGCTCAACGCTTTTTAACTGATAATTAGCGCAGATGAATTAATTCTTTAGAATCGAGCGGTCTAAGTTGCCTTTATTCGTTATTTTAATCAAGCACCCTTTCAAGCAATTTGGTTAAAAGTTAACTAAATAAAAACCAAATAAAGGGCAGGCATAACTAAATCGTTGATAAAAATAATTTCGAGAGGCTACCAAGCTGTTAAAAGTAGCTCGAATCAAATTCGCCCTAACGGATTTATCTTTAAGTTTTCGGCTTGAGTGGATTGATCGGAGTTTGGTTGGAATTTGGAAGTGCTGGTACCTGAAATATTATCATATGGGTGTTAAGCCCGAATCGACGATATCAAATGATACCGTCATTTTGAGAAGGGCTCAGCTTAGAATTGATAATCCATTGCGATGTGCATTGCACGGCCTTTAGCGCTAATGCGCTCGCCAACGGTAAGCTCACTACCTCCTGCGCGATTTAATCCGGCCAGGTGTGGCTGGTATTGCTTGTCTAATAAATTGGTCACACCAAAGGTAAGCGATAAGTCAGTATTGACATCATAACTAGCCTGCCAGTCAACAACGGCATAACCAGCACTGGTTTTTTCGTTATTTAATGATGACACCTTGTTTTGCTTATCAAAAGCATGGAGCGATAATTTACTTTGCCATTGTTCCGCTGAGTAGTTTAACGAAATTTGGCTGTTCAATGGGCTAATGCGATATAAATTATCGTTACTATCATCGTGCTTACCGCGAACGTAGTTAACCAAGCCACTTAATGAAAATGCCTCGTTGATTGGCGCGCGCCAGTTGACATCTAAGCCATAAATCGTAGCGTCTATATTGCTAAATTGTAACGGCGACGTATCGCCCATCATACTAGCAACCATTATCACTTTAGGGTTTTGTGCAGCGTCGACAGTCATGCCTTGGATGTAATCTTTAATCTTCTGGTAATAGATGTGGGGTTCAAAGCTAATACCGTTTGCCTGATAATGCGTACCAATATCAATTTGATAAGCCGTTTCTGGGTCTAGGTTAACATCACCAATGTAGGTCTTACCATCAGCTAAGCCACCTGTTGCTTGCATTGGCAGCCATAAATAGCGCTCTTGATAACTTGGAGCGCGTTGCTTAACGCCGACACCGGTAATTAAGGTCCAGTCTTGATTAATAATGTATTGGTTGTTGGCCACCAAATCAAAGGTGGTATCAGATACACTTTTATCTTGTTGATTAAAGGCAGTTTGCAATGCTAGCACTGGTGTACCCGGCATCGCCATTGAGCTAAACACATTAGCTGCATCGGCGTGATTAAACTTAATACGAGCGCCGAGGGTGTAAGTAACCGTTTCTGACTCTTGGCTATATTGGGTAAAGACAGAGTGGCGTGAATCTTTAACGTTATTGAAGTTAGTGATCTTAAACATAGGGTTATTCGGGTTGGTAATATCAGCATTGTGTTTAGCACTGACACCATCGATCCCAAATAACCATTGCTGATAGGCCACAGTAAGCTGGTAATCGAAAGTTTTGGCTTGTGCTGTGGTATAGCGGTGCATTGCCGACATTGGGTTAGTGCGTTGCTGGAAGTTATCCATGCCATGGCTGGCATCTTGATAGCCCATGGTCCAAGTTAGGAGGTAATCATCAGCTGTATACTCGCCGTCAATATTAATGCGGTCTGAGTCAATGTAATCAATGTCCATTGGCAACGCTGGGGTGCCGGTTTGATCTGTTTTAGCATAATGCCAAGACGTGGCCAGGGTTAAATTATCTTTGCCATAGCGTAGATCGATGCCTGCTTGAGTTTTGTCATATTGGGTTGATTTTACGGTACGGCTGTCCGCGTCTTGATAATCGTCTGCTTGTTGCTGATTGACATAAATTAGCGCTGCAAAGTTATTGCCGCTGGCCTCGATATTGCCACTTAGCGTTGTTGCATCGTTGTGCTCGTTGTAATTAGCGTGAGCCATACCGTGTATGGCTTGCTCTTCGCTAGGCTGCGCACGTTTTAGCTGCACATCGACCGCGCCACCAATGGTGTCTATGCCACTTGCAACAGGTGCTATACCACGATAAAGCGATAGAGACTCTATCATCACTGGGTTTAAATAGGTCAGTGGTGCGTCCATCGCATTTGGGCCGGCGCTGACAATTGGGTGACCACCAATGTTCTTGGCAACTCGGTTGCCAAACATGCCTCGGTATTGCGCAATCCCCGTAATCGGGCCATTTTTATTAACACTGGCACCCGGAATGGTATTAAGCCAATCGGCAACATCAGGTTCAATATAATTACCATCAGCAAACGAATTGTCGTTGACTATACGTGGTGCAGAAATGGTAATAACATCGATCGCATCTGATGACTGATTTGGGGTGTTGGCAAAAACTTGCGGCACAAACAACAGGCTTGATATTAAAGCGCTTAGTGGATTAACTTTCATGGTTGTAACTCTATCTGACTGAATGTGATGGTTATTTTGTATTTTAGTTGATGGCAATACAAACCGTTCTGCGCAAGTGCGGCAATATGTCGCAGCTAAAAAATTAAAATTGTCTGTTTAATTAAAAGACAATAAAACCTTTGATTTAACACATCAAACAACCGGTATAAAATCAGTAAACTATCAGAAACACTTTATTAGTCATTAGACTAATGACGCTGTTGCATTTATCGCCTGATGTTTTACTCTGTTTTTTCAGCATAATCGATTGAGAGAAGCAGGGATGATCGGCAGTTTTGATTTTGATTTAAGGTCGCTCGAGATATTTGTTCATACGGTGGAGGCAGGTAACATGACCACGGCCGCCGAGCGCATGGGCACGACCCAGCCGGCCATTTCGCAAGCCTTAACTAATTTAGAAAAATCATTGGAGCTTACACTGCTCGATCGCACGGTAAGGCCGCTTGAAGTGACCGCCGCCGGACGATTCTTATATGACAGCGCCCGTAACATCCTCGCGCAGGCTCGTAAAACGAACGGCGATATGCGCCAAGCAAATTACAATAAACTCAATCATGTCAACATCGCGATGGTCGACTCTTTAGTGACCGCCTTAGCGCCAGCGTTAATTAAAACAGTAGAGCAGCATGTCAGCGGCTGGTCGATTAGTACGGGTTTATCTCATTTGCATGCCAATGCGTTAATGTCGCGCCATGTTGATATGATTTTGTCCGACGACGCGCTGGAGCAGCATGATAATTTAAGTCGTTACCGCATTTTGCGTGAACCATTTGTGCTCGTGGTGCCTAAATCGCAATCTATTGAATTTAAAGATTTAGGTCAGCTGGTGGCGCAATTGGGCTTTATCCGTTACAGCAGCGATTCATTAATTGGTTTAACGGTAGAGCGTTACTTAAAGCGAGCGCAGATTGACCCTCCGATGTGTTTAAAACTCGATAATACCTTCGCTATTCTCTCGTCTGTGGCGGCTGGTCTAGGCTGGACCATCACAACGCCTCTGTGTTTATTTCAAAACGGCATTAGCAATAAAGACGTAACTTGTTTGCCCCTACCCGGCGATTCTTTGTTTAGAAACTTGGTGCTAGTGAGTCGCGATAACGGGCTGTGGCAATTACCAAAAATTATAGCGAACGATAGTCAGGCTATTTTGGCTGGGGAATTTACCAACTACATTAATCACCACTTAGCTTGGCTAAAAGAGCAAATTAAAATTGGTTAATGGTCTTTGTTTCTATTTTTTGATCCGAAAGTTCTGATTTTTAGAGCACTCTTATTTAGGTTACTAACTGATATTTAATGTTTTTTAGCTAGTATTAGTTTTACTTATACTAAGAGTGGGCAGCTAACTTATTCTATTTGAAACACTAACTTAGCCGTATTAGTATCGATTTGGGTTGCTAATTCGGTGACGATAAATTGACCGCGTCGCAACATTCTCATAATAATAATTTAGAGGGAGTTATGCATGTCAGATACAAATAGTGCCTCAACCGTTGGTTACGAAGAGGTCGCAGCAGATTATTTAGAAAACAGGCAGCTAAAAAAAGGGGTTGCCGGTTGGATATTATTAGCCAGTTTGGGGGTTTCCTATGTGATATCAGGTGACTTTGCCGGTTGGAATTTCGGGTTAGCCCAAGGGGGATTTGGTGGCATGTTGATTGCGACCATCGCCATGGCGTTAATGTATAGCTGCATGGTATTTGGCTTGGCTGAGTTGTCGGCGTCGTTACCAACCGCAGGTGGTGGTTACAGTTTTGCGCGTCGCGCGATGGGGCCATGGGGTGGGTTTTTAACGGGTACCGCGGTGTTGTTAGAATACTCGATTGCTCCGGCTGCAATCGCAGTATTTATTGGTGCTTATGTCAATGAAATATTTGGCTTTAATGGCCCAATGGTTTATGCCGCTTGTTATATTGTTTTTATTGGCATTCATTTATACGGGGCGGGTGAGGCGCTAAAAATAATGATGGTGATTACCGGTATTGCGGTGATTGCTTTATTGGTCTTCGCTTTGGGTTTAATTCCATATTTTGACGCCAATAACCTATTTGATATTGCGGTTAATGAAAGCGCGGTTGGCGCGAGTAAGTTTTTACCCGAGGGCTATATCGGAATTTGGAGTGCGATTCCTTTTGCAATTTGGTTGTTCCTTGCCGTGGAAGGGGTGCCGTTAGCCGCTGAAGAAACCACTAATCCGGGTAAAGACATGCCGCGTGGCATTATTACTGCAATGGCCATTTTATTAGTCTTTGCTGCCTTGGTCTTGTTTATCGCGCCGGGCGTGGCAGGTTCTGACATGATGAAAGATCATGGGGCACCGTTAGTTGGCGCGCTGCAAGTTGTTTATGGTGAAAACTCAGCCATTGCCACGTTCGTTAATATCGTTGGTCTGTTTGGTTTAGTCGCGAGCTTCTTTTCTATTATCTTTGCTTATTCTCGCCAAGTATTTGCCTTGTCACGTGCGGGTTATTTACCGCGTTTTCTATCGGTGACTGGCGATCGGAAAGTGCCAGTTATGGCGTTGATTGTGCCAGGTATTTTCGGGTTTTTACTGTCGTTAACCGGCGAAGGCGACTTAATGATTACGATGGCGGTATTTGGCGCCACGATTTCATACGCCTTAATGATGTTGTCGCACATTCTTTTACGCATTAAAGAGCCTAACTTAGAGCGCCCTTATCGTACGCCGGGTGGTGTCGTCACCACGGGCATAGCCTTTGTGTTAGCGATTATTGCGTTCATTAGTACCTTTGTTGTTAGTCTGGAAGCGGCCTTATGGTCTGGGGTGTTTTACGCTATTTTGGTCGCTTATTTTGCGCTATATAGTCGTCATCACTTGGTTGGCAAGGTACCAGAAGAAGAGTTTGCCGCTATTTCACAAGCCGAATCAGAGCTTAATTAAAGTTAATTGGCTGAGGCCCTCGGCCTTGGCCAATTGCGATAAGGAAAGATTATGATAGATCCAAGGACTGTTAAGACCGTGGCTGATGCCAAGCATATTATCGAGCAACGTGGCCTCACTCATATTAAGGTAGGTTTGTTCGACGTTGATGGTGTGATGCGTGGTAAGTACATGAGCAAAGAGAAGTTTTTCTCGTCGCTTGATAGTGGTTTTGCTTTTTGTGACGTCGTGTTGGGCTGGGACTCTAAAGATCAGTTATACGACAATGTTACCTATACCGGTTGGCATACTGGGTATCCTGATGCGCCGGTGCGAATTATTCCAAGCAGCTGCCGTTCGGTGCCATTTGAAGGCGATATGTTGCTATTCATTGCCGAGTTTAGTGATGGTGCTGAAGCTGTTTGTCCGCGAGCAGTATTACAAAAAACGCTGGCACGGGCTAAAAACCTAGGTTTTGATGTGACTGCCGCGTTTGAATATGAATTTTTCATGTTTAATGAAACGCCGGACTCGGTGCGTGAGAAGGGATTTAGAAATTTAAAGCCGATTACGCCTGACTTTTTTGGTTATTCGATGATCCGTAACTCGGTGCATGCCGATTTGTATCATCAATTACTTAAGCTGTCTGAGGATATGGACTTTCCTATCGAAGGTTTGCACACAGAAACCGGGCCGGGCGTGCTCGAAGCTGCACTAGCGCATGACAATGCTAGCGATGCAGCAGACAAGGCCGCGTTGTTTAAAACCTTTGTAAAAGTATGGGCCCAGCGCAATGACATGATGGCGACCTTTATGGCGAAGTGGTCAAAAGACTTGCCGGGTCAAAGTGGCCATATTCATATTTCGCTGTGCGATCTTGATGGGAAATCGGCATTTTACGATGGCAGCAAAGAATATAATATGAGCGATACTCAGCGCCATTTCTTGGCTGGACAGCAGCGATTTATGCCCGAGTTTTTAGCGATGGTCGCGCCAACGGTCAACAGTTACAGCCGGATGGTGCCAGGATTATGGGCACCGTTAGATGCCACTTGGGGCGTTGAAAATCGCACCACTGCGCTGCGGGTTATTCCGGGGTCTGAAAAATCGCAACGGGTTGAATACCGGATTGGTTCGGCCGATGCTAACCCTTATTTGGCCTTGTCGGCCGCGCTTGCTTCGGGCCTTTATGGTATCGAACATCAACTAGAGCCATTGCCTCAGGTTAAAGGCAATGCCTATGAGCAACCACAACCTACTGAAATTCATTTGCCTAGTAGCCTGTTTGAAGCCGCGATTATGTTTAAGCACTCAGAAGTTGCCAAAGAGCTATTTGGTCATGAATTTGTCGCCCATTTTGCCGCAACTCGTGAGTGGGAAGAGCGTGAATATCGTAAACACGTGACCGACTGGGAACTTGAACGCTACTTCGAAATTATTTAACTTAATTTGGCTATGTAGATGCTTGAGGTAACCAAGCTAAAGACGCTCAACTCGCCATGAACCCATCCATGGGGGCTTGGACTGGCATCCTGCTAGTAACATGGCTTACTTTAACCGGTTTACCTAGTTCTTTAATTGTAGCCTGAGTAATGCGCACAAGCATTTATTTCAATTTAATCAGATGAGTAATGATATGAGCCAAACACAGATCACCCGTTCACCGATTGATGATTCGATTTACGTTGAACGAACCTTAGCGAACCCGCAGCAAATAGAGCAGGCGCTGACGTTGGCAAAGCATGCACAGCGGCAGTGGCGCCAGTGTCCGATAGTAGAACGCCAAGCTATTTGCCACCGAATGGTTGAAGCCTTTATTGCTAACGAAGCTGAAATCGCCGAGCAACTGTGCTGGATGATGGGCCGTCCAATTCAATACGCTAAAGGTGAAGTGGCGGGCATGGTTGAGCGGGCACGTTATATGATTGATGCGGCCGAGCAAGCCTTGGCGCCTATAGAGTTAGAGCCAATGAGTGGCATTACCCGATATATCAAACGGGAGGCGCTTGGAGTCGCTTTTGTCGTGGCGCCTTGGAATTATCCGTATTTGACTGCTATTAACGCGATTATTCCGGCAATTATGGCGGGTAATGCGGTGGTGCTAAAACATTCGGCGCAAACGCCGTTGTGTGCTGAGCAGCTGGCCAGTGCGTTTGAGCAAGCTGGTTTGCCGCAGGGAATTTTTCAATATTTACATTTAAGCCACGCGGCTACCGAAAATATTATTAAAGACTCGCGAATAGATTATGTTGCCTTTACGGGCTCGGTTGCTGGTGGCGCAATGGTTGAACGCGCCAGCAGTGGCCGTTTTATTGGCGTTGGCCTTGAGCTTGGCGGCAAAGACCCTGCTTATGTCAGAGCCGATGCCGACATTAGTCATGCGGTTGAAACGACCATTGATGGGGCCTTTTTTAACTCGGGCCAGTCATGTTGCGGCATTGAGCGAATTTATGTGCACAGCGCGGTGTTTGATCAGTTTGTCGAGCAGGCGGTAGCGCTCGTTAAGCAATATAAGCTTGGTCGCTCTGATGATCCAACGACCACCTTAGGTCCTGTGGTTAAAACCGCGGCGGCTGATTTTGTGCGAGGACAAATTGACGAAGCAGTTAGTGCTGGCGCTATCGCGCATATCGATGCCGCTAATTTTCCTTTAGATCAGCCGGGCACGCCTTATTTGGCACCGCAGTTATTAACTAACGTTGATCACTCCATGCGGGTAATGACCCAAGAGAGCTTTGGCCCGGTGGTTGGCATTATGAAAGTGGCTGATGACAATGAAGCAATCGCATTAATGAATGATTCTGAATTTGGTTTAACTGCTTGTGTATTTACTAAAGATATTGAAGCTGGCATCACGATTGGTGAGCAAGTTGAGACTGGCACATTTTTCATTAATCGTTGTGACTACCTTGATCCTGCTCTGGCGTGGACTGGTGTTAAAAATTCAGGACGAGGTTGTACCTTGTCGAGCTTGGGTTATGAAGCCTTGACCCGTCCGAAGTCTTTTCATTTAAAGATTAACTTATAATAGGGAGCTGAGATGGACCTTAATAAATTTAACGCTAATTGGAATTATCCGACTAACATTCGTCACGGTATTGGCCGTGTTAAAGAACTTGCTGGCGCATGTCTGGAGCTGGGTATGAGCGCCCCATTGTTGGTTACCGATCCGGGATTGGCGCAATTGCCGATGGTCCAGCAAATTTTAGCTGACTGTCGAAAGGGTGGTTTGCGCTGTGATATCTTTGCCAAGATTAAAAGTAACCCAACGGGCGAAAATGTTACCGATGGGGTTGCGGCTTATTGGCGCGGCGAACACGATGGCGTAATTGCACTGGGTGGCGGCTCGGCACTTGACGCTGCCAAAGCGATTGCTTTAATGGTTGGTCAAGAATTGCCATTGTGGGACTTTGAAGATGTTGGTGATAACTGGACCCATGTTCGCACCGAAAGTATGGCACCGGTAGTGGCGATCCCTACCACTTCAGGCACCGGATCTGAAGTTGGGCGTGCCTCGGTGATCACTGATACTGAGCAGCAGATTAAACGCATCATATTCCACCCTAATATGTTGCCAGCAATCGTTATTTTAGATCCCCAATTAACGGTTGGTTTGCCAGCGCACATTACCGCGGCTACCGGCATGGACGCGTTGTCACATGCATTAGAGGCATACTGCGCGCCATATTTTCATCCGATGGCAGAAGGCATTGCGCTCGAGGCTATTCGTTTGGTCAAAAACTATTTACCACGCGCGACGGCCGATGGCACCGATTTAGAAGCTCGGGCTCAGGTCATGGTAGCGTCGACTATGGGGGCTACCGCATTTCAGCGCGGGTTAGGCGGCATGCATGCGCTAGCTCATCCATTGGGCGCGCTTTATGACTGTCACCACGGTTTGCTTAATGCAGTCTTGATGCCTTATGTTCTAAAAGCTAACCGCAGTGCCATTGAATCGCGCATTGAGCGTTTAGCGCGTTATTTAGAGCTGGAAGACAGCAGCTTTGATGGTTTTTTAAATTGGGTACTGACCATGCGTCAGCAGCTTGAAATCCCGCATACTTTGGCCGAGATTGGCATTGATAACGCGCAGATCGACAAAGTGGGTCAAATGGCTGAGTGCGACCCCTCAGCGGGTGGTAATCCTATGACATTTAGTGCCGAGCAATATACGGCGTTGTGTGTGGCGGCGATTAGTGGCGAGCTGTAAATTCAACTTGAACCGTACTTGAATAATGGCTGGTTTATGGATGGATCAGCCTAATACTAAGATCAAGAGAAAGGCTTCACCGAGCAAAGGAGTTATTATGATACTAGGCATTCTATTATGCGATCAGGTCCAGCCCGCCTTACGTAACGAGTTTGGCGATTATCCACAGATGTTTAGTGATATCTTGGGCCAGATTGAACCGCAAGTAGAAATACGTTATTTTTCAGCAATTGACCAACAGTTACCCAGTGACATTGATCAGTGCGATGCTTATATGACGAGCGGTAGTAAGTGTGGCGTAAACGATGACCAGGAATGGATCCGTGAGCTTGAAGATTTTATCCGGCGGCTTTACCAAGCTAATAAAGCATTGGTCGGTATTTGTTTTGGCCATCAACTGATTGCAAAGGCGTTAGGTGGTCAGGTTGAAAAATCAGCCAAAGGTTGGGGTATTGGCATTGCTGAAAGTCAGGTGCAGGTTCGTCCTGACTGGATGTCAGTAGCACCCAACAATGTCAATTTAATTGTTAGTCATCAAGACCAAATTGTTGAATTACCGCCAGCGACGACAGTGTTAATGAGCAGTGACTTTTGTCCATATAGCATGATTCTAGTGGGTCAGTGCTTTATCGGTATTCAGGGGCACCCAGAGTTCAGTCGTCAGTACTCATTGGCGCTGATGAATGCTCGACGTGATCGCATTCCTGCTGCGGTTATTGAAACCGGTGCAAGCTCGCTCAATGGTAAGGTAGATGATCTAGCCGTAATGAAATGGTTACTTAAGTTTTTAGGCCAAGTCTAAATGCTTAACCGCAAAAACAATCGCAAAAACAATCGCAAAAACAATCGCAAAAAATAATCATAAGAAAAAGCAGCAAGAAACACCGTAGGATAAAGCATATCCTGCGGTGCTAACCTGTAGTCAGGTTAATCTAACTCTAATTCAATCGTCGTACAGCCTTTAGTGCAACGGATGCTTGCGACCTTATTTTCGGCTGGTATTAATGCCAGAGGTTGTTGGCAATGTTGGCACAACACCTTATCACCGCGGCAGACTTTTTTGATCAAATTTCGTTGTTGTTGAAACGAGTTAGCAGCCTGTTTGTTCAAAGCTGAAAAATCTAATTTAGGCATAGGAAGCTACATTATTATTGATTATTACTAAAGCTAGTATCATACCTGTTTCTAATAGCGACAACCAGCCGTTACCCTTTGCGTTATCTACCAGTCATAGCGGCGATAAAGCCACTCTTTATGCTGTTAATTCAACCTAGCTTAGTTAGTTCTACTTAGTGGCTCGATCGCGGATGATAATTATTGCTGCTAAATTTTGAGTTTTATTAAATCATCGACTAGAGTTCTAAATCTTAGGCAGTCAAAGGGCTAGCGGGATGTTTCTTACAGCTTAATATGTTGTTTTTAATCTTGGTAGCCGACTAAATGTTGGCTTTATTGTCATAATTGATAGTAATGCGCAATATGTATTGGGCCAAGTTAGGTCTAAACTTTAGTGTAATAACTAGATAACTTCTTGTGCCAATGAAGCTTAATGCATTGGATTATTCGTTAAGGTGTTGATGATTGGCTGGAGAATTGAGTGATTGAACAAAAAAAAGAGTACAGGGAAATACTCAAACTTAGGCGAATGAAACGACTAATGTTATGCAAAATTTTGTTGTGCATTAGCATCGCCTTTTTATTGGTCTTTGGAGTGGTATCAATACAAAACAACTCTTATGTATTCGGTGGGCTGTTGTTGTCTTGCATGGCCGTTGGTTGTATTAGTTTGTATCTATTGCAACGAAAAAGAAATCTTAGACTCCCTATTTTACTACTCAATATTGAGTTGATTGTACTGGCCGTGGTGCTGCTGGTAACTGGTGGGATAGACAATACCGGGATGTTATGGCTTTATCCGTTGCTGGCATTTAATATTTTTGTTAATCGATTTTGGCCTGCCGCTTTGCTTTATGGCGGGTTCTTGGTGTTTAGCACTTTGCTGTTATTTACTCCGTTGTCAGGGTTGCTACTGACCAGTTACTCCTTGGTTGAATCTATTCGCTTTGAATGCACTTTATTAGCCCTTTATTTGGTTTGTCTGGCGACCTTAAAATCGGAAGAGAGTGCTTATGATAGCTTGCTGCAGATTTATAATGATGATGTGCAACATCTAGCATTTTTTGATTCGTTAACCGAGTTGCCAAATCGTCGCAGTTTTACGCTCAATTTGAGCACCGCCTTGCAGCAAGCACAAAAAAACAACCATAACTTAGCCCTTTTGTATATTGATCTCGATAACTTTAAGCAGGTCAATGACATCTATGGGCATGACGTTGGCGATAGATTATTGTTAGCTTTTGCGCGGCAATTAAAGGAGGTGGTGCGTGCTACTGATATCGACAATGCTGACACAATGCATGGCATTGCTCGAATTGGTGGTGATGAATTTGTGGTGATGTTAAATAATATTGAATCACCGGCTATTGCTAAGGTGGTTGGTCAGCGCATTCTTAATATCTTTGAGCGTGGAGTTGTGGTTGCCGGGACTAAAAAACCTGTTTATGCCAGCATTGGCATTGCGATTTATCCCAGTGATACCACATCGTCTGATGAGTTACTGCATCATGCAGATTTGGCGATGTGTGAGGCGAAAAACAAAGGGCGCAATCGACTGGAGTTTTATACTGAACAGATCAATCAACAGATCAAACATCGGCAATACATTGAAGACGCCTTAAAACTAGCGCTTGAGCAAGATTTGTTATCACTAGTATTTATGCCGATATTTAACAGTAGCAGCTTAGAGATCGCCGCGATTGAGGTGCTGGTTCGTTGTCAGAATCTTGCGGCTGAAAACATTGGCCCCGAGCAGTTTATTCCGATTGCTGAAAAGAGCGATTTAATTCAAAAAATTGATTTATGGGTGTTAGAAAATAGCTTTATTAATATTGCCAAGCTGCAACAACAAACTAGTTTTAAAGGCCGGTTTTCTATTAATATCTCGGGGGTAGAATTACTTAGCGAGTCATTCCCGCTTAAGGTTCAAGCATTATTAACACGCTATGATATTGCACCGTCGACGATTGAGTTGGAAATTACTGAAACAGCTTTGGTGTTAGATGATAAAAAGGGCATAGCGATGCTTAAGCAATTACGTGTGCTTGGACTGTCCTTGGCACTGGATGATTTTGGTACTGGATATACCGCGTTTAATCAGCTGCTGCATTATCCCGTTGATTGTCTCAAAATTGATCGTTCATTTGTTGCAGATCTCAGTTCCGAGCATCATGCGCGCAATAAAATGGTCGCTTTTATTAATAGTCTCGCTAATTTATATCAGCTGAGAGTTGTGGCAGAGGGCGTTGAAACGCAACAACAATTAGAGTATCTCCAGCAAATTAAATGTGAGTTAGTACAAGGCTGCTATTTGTCACAGCCCGTTAATTTTGAACAACTTGTTGAGTTATTAGGGAGCGAGCGCCATCATTCACTCGGTTAATCGGTGTTCATAAAATTGTGGCTATCGACTGTCTAATACTCGCTACTACCGTTCTGACACATTGCATGCGTGAATAATTGGGGCGAATGACTAAAGAAATAGCACGAGTGGGTTGTGGTGCCTTAAACGGGGTATAACACATGCCATCATTGTTAAAACGTTCTAGCGTTGACAGTGCTGGCAACATCGTAATGCCCATGCCACTTGCCACCATGTGACGTAAGGTTTCTAAACTGGTTGCTTCAAAGCTAGTATCTTCGTCGGCTCCGGCACTAAAACAATATTCCATGGTTTGACCTTTAAGACAGTGGCCATCTTCTAACGTCAGAATCTTTTGCTGATAAAGATCATCAAGCGTTAGGTTGCTCTTGTTAGCGAGGGAGTGTCCGACCGGAGATGCTAATAACAGCGGTTCGTCGAACAGTTCAAAGCTGTCGAATTTGGTCATGTGGTCTAAATAGGGCAGAATTAACAGATCTAATTTACCTTGGTCGAGCTGCTGTAATAAATTTTCTGTTTGATCTTCATGCAGAAAAAAATTAATTTTTGGTAATTGCTTAGTCAGATCTGCCATAACATGTGGCAACAAATAAGGGGCTAAGGTAGGAATAAGTCCGACATGCAAATCACCTGCGAATGGATCGAGCAAGGCCTTGGCCGCTAATTCGAACTCATTGGCCGCCTGTAACACATTTCTTGCTTCGATAACCAATTGCTCGCCTGCTGGAGTTAACATAACGTTGTGGCGATGACGTTCGATTAATTGCAGCCCGAGCTGCTGTTCTAGCTTGATTAATTGACCACTTAACGTCGGTTGACTGACAAAACAAGCGGCGGCAGCGCGGCCAAAATGTTTATGTTGTTCGATTGCCGTTAGGTAGTGCAGATCGCGCAAAGTAGTAGCCATGTCACTGTTCCTATCTAAATTTATGTTGTGCCGAGATGATTATGACGACCTAAGTCGCCATAATCTGATTAGCCTTTTAATGACTTACAGCCCTGCTTTAGCAAATGCAGCACTAACAATGGTTTGGGCTTCACTGATAATTAACGCGAGGTGTTGTTGATCGATAAAGCTCTCAGCATAAATTTTGTAAATGTCTTCAGTGCCTGAAGGTCGCGCGGCGAACCAACCATTTTCGGTAACCACTTTAATCCCGCCAATCGCGGCATTGTTGCCTGGGGCGTGGCTAAGAATGTGTAAGATTGGTTCATTAGCCAAGCTCTTTGAGCTAATGCTGTCACTGGTTAAGGCTGATAGCGCCTTTTTTTGCGCTAAGCTAGCAGGTGCATCAATTCGGCCATAACAAGGTTCGCCGAGTAATTTAGCGAGTTCAAGGTAGTGTTGTTGAGGATCTTTACCGGTCACGGCAATAATTTCTGCGGCTAATAACGCCATAATAAAGCCGTCTTTGTCGGTGGTCCAGCAGCTGCCATCGCGGGCTAAAAATGCCGCGCCGGCACTTTCTTCGCCACCAAAGGCGTAACTCGAATCATGCAGGCCATCGACAAACCATTTGAATCCTACTGGGACTTCAGCCAATGGACGATCGATGTGCTTAGCAACGCGATCGATAATCGAGCTTGAGACCAGAGTTTTGCCAATTTTTGCCTCTGCTGGCCATTGACGATGAGTCATTAGGTAATTAATCGCGACAGCTAGGTAGTGATTGGTATTCATTAAGCCACCGGTTGGTGTGACTATGCCGTGGCGATCAAAATCGGGATCGTTGCCAACAGCGATATCATATTGATCCTTCATCGCAATAAGCCCTGCCATTGCATAAGGTGACGAACAGTCCATCCGGATCTTGCCGTCTTTGTCTAATGGCATAAAGGCAAAACTCGCATCGACCACTTGATTAACGACTTCAAGTTCAAGGCCGTACTTTTTAGCGATTACTGGCCAGTAATCGATGCCAGAACCACCAAGTGGGTCAACGCCTATTTTAACCCCTGCGTTGGCGATAGCGGCCATATCTATTACTTGGTCAAGCTGACTTACGTATTGCTCGATAAAGTCTTGGTGGCTTAATAAATCACAAGCCATCGCTTGTTCAAGTGATACGCGTTGAATCTCGCCCTGATGATTGGCAATAATGTCGTTGGCTCGTTGTTCTATTTGCTGAGTTAGTTCATCTTGAGCGGGTCCGCCATGCGGTGGATTATATTTGATACCGCCATCACTAGGTGGATTGTGCGATGGCGTAATAATTAGGCCGTCAGCTTGTTCATTGTGAACTCTGTTATGACTGATGATCAGGCGCGAGATAACTGGGGTTGGGGTAAAACCTTGATCTTGCTGAATGATAACGGGCACGTTATTGGCAATCAAAACACAAATTGCGCTAGCAAAAGCGGGTTCAGACAAGGCATGAGTATCTTTACCTAAAAACAATGGACCAGTCACCCCCTCACGCAGACGAAGCTCGGCAATTGCCTGACAAATGGCTTCGATATGCAGTTGGTTAAAACTGGTGTTGTTGGCATTGCCACGGTGGCCTGAAGTGCCAAAACTAACCTGTTGTTCAATAATGCTAACATCGGGAGTCTTAGTGTAATAATCACTGACTAAACGGCTAATGTTAATTCTGTCTTGTGGTCTAGCTGGCTTGCCTGCGTGGTGATGAATGCTCATTCTGTTCCCTTTGATTGTCTTATACCAATCGCATTAAATATGTGATCATTTAATACAATTGGTATTATATATGGTCTTTAAATATGACTGCGCGCGCTAAATTATACGGGGTCGTCAAAATTTATCATGGTTAATTGTTAAATTTGGTCGATAAGTTGCTGAAATTGGTGATTGAATCAATTGTTGTTACGCGTTAACGTGACGCTCGATTGGATTGCAATTTCGTTATATTTTTTACACGAAAATGAGTTAACGTCATAATTGTGTCATAAAGATTGTCAATAATAGTAACTTTTATAATGGACTAACATTGAGTAAGTTAATATGAGTGCCAAGATTTTAATCGTCGAAGATGAAGCGGCTATTCGTGAAATGTTATGCTTTGTGCTAGATCAGCACGGCTTTAATGTCATTGAAGCAGCTGACTTTAATAGTGCGACCGAAAAATTAGTTGAACCTTATCCAGATCTAATTTTACTTGATTGGATGTTTCCTGGGGGCGGTGGTATTAGCCTAGCGAAGGAAGTTCGCCGTCAAGAGCATACCAAAGCTATTCCCATTATTATGTTGACGGCCCGCGGTGAAGAAGAAGATAAATTGCGAGGCCTAGACGTGGGGGCCGACGATTATATGACTAAGCCATTTTCGCCAAAAGAATTAATGGCTCGAATTAAAGCCGTGTTACGTCGCAGCAAACCAACCGCACTGGAAGAAGTCATTGATGCTAAAGGCTTGGCGCTTGATCCTGTCAGTCATCGCGTTACATTGCATGGACAGCCGCTTAGCATTGGCCCGACCGAATTTAAGTTATTACACTTTTTTATGGCGCATCCTGAGCGTGTATATAGCAGAGAGCAATTGCTTGATCATGTTTGGGGTACCAATGTTTATGTTGAAGATCGGACGGTCGATGTTCACATTCGGCGCCTGCGTAAGGCAATTGGTGGCCATGGTCACGAAGAATTTGTGCAAACAGTTCGCGGTTCGGGTTACCGCTTTTCAACTAAGGTATAGTCTTTAATGCCAGATCACCGCTTACTCAAGTCCATGTTGCTTAAATTGATTGCTTATTATTGGCTGTTAATGATTATTGGGCTTTATCTTGAACGAATAGTCGATACTTTATTTGTTGGATCCTTGGTTATTATTTTAATCAATCTTAAAGAGTTTATTACCTTAGTGCATTGGATCTGGCACTCGCCGCACAAACAAGAAGTAAAAAACAATTCCTACTGGGGATATATCTATCGCGGCATTGATAAGTCGATTAAGGCTAATCGCCAGCGCCGTAAACAGCTTATTTCGGCGCTGAGTCAGTTTCGTGAGGGGGCAGACGCCTTGCCCGATGGCATTGTGGTGTTTAACCAAGACAATGCTATTTTATGGTGTAATAGCGCGGCGCGTAAATTTTTAGGATTAAGTTGGCCCGGCGATCGCGGTCAGTTGCTCAATAACTTAATTCGGCATCAACAATTTAGGCAATATATTATTCGTGGTGATTTTAGCCAAAGGTTAGAATTACCATCGCCACACAATGATGCCGTATTGCTTGAGCATCGTGTGACGAGTTATGGCAGTGACTTGTTTGTATTAATGTCACGTGACGTAACGGTGTTAACTCAGCTGGAACAGATGCGGCGCAAGTTTGTCGCCGATGTATCGCATGAATTAAAAACCCCTTTAACCGTATTACACGGTTACTTAGAGTTAATTGATGACGAAGACAACATTGATCCCTTAATGTGGCGCAAGGCGACCACGGCAATGAAAACACAGGCGCATCGAATGCAATCGTTGGTTGAGCAGCTATTAGCCTTGTCTAAGATTGAAACCAGTCAGCAGCCAGACAACGAGAAAATTAAACTCAATGAACTGATGGCTTTGGTTAAAGATGATGCAATGGTCTTAATTGGCGAGCGGCCTGTTAGCATTGAATTTGAGCTTGATGACAACTTTACGATTGACGGTAATGAAGCGCAATTGCTTAGCGCCTGTACCAACTTGGTCAGCAATGCTATTCGTTATTCCCCTGACGGTTCTAATATCAAAGTCGCGTGGCGTCAGCAACACAATGGCATTGAATTTTCGGTGGCCGATGATGGTTTAGGTATTGCACCACATCATTTGACGAGGTTAACTGAGCGTTTTTATCGTGTTGACCAATCGCGCTCAAACCAAACAGGCGGTACGGGGTTGGGCTTGTCCATTGTTAAACATGTATTGGTTAATCACCAAAGCACGCTTGAAATCACCAGTGTCGAAGGGCAAGGTAGCCGTTTTAGTTTTGTTATCGATCAGCGATTAACTGCTAGTTAGCACGCGGCTTGGTACTGTTACTTAAAATTAAGGCCTCGCTGTTATTAACAGCGAGGCCTTAACTTTCTAGTAAAGCTGATGGTATTACAACTCGGCTATTTGGCGGCGAATATCGGCCATTTTTCCGTTCATTACTTTTTCTAAGTGCTCAATTTCACTCAGTAAAACCTTTTTCTTATCGTCAACAGATAATACTTCGTTAACCTGTGGTTCAAGCTTGTCTAATTGTTCTAGTTCGGCAATCGCTTGCAGAAAAAATTCTGATGATTTTGTCGTTGCTCGGTAAGGAACCAAACTACCTTCGGTGCGCACGCTAGTATGGGTACGTTTGAACTTAAACTTTTTGCTTTTAGCTACCCACTCACCTTGATGGCGACGAAGATATATTTTTAACACATCGACATCATTTTCGTTACGAGTGGAAAAACTCTTAATCTCTTCGAGGTTATCAAACCCCATTTCTTTTAGTACAGCAAACTCTTTGGTGGGCATTTAGCTCACTCCCTCATGAAATACAACTGCTCAGGCGTGAAACTGAACAATCAAACAAAACAACAATAAACCAACATATGTAACAAGCGGCGGAATAATAGGCGTCTGAACTGAGTTAAGCAAGCGTAAAATACCATTGTGATGCAATCCTTTTTAAGCAGATAAAATCAATGCGGTACAGCGCTATATTTAACGCGATTTATTAGATTAAAGGGAAATTAGTCGTATGTTAAACACGGTTCGAAATCTTGATCGAACTAATTAAGACATGGTTGGCGTTATGGCATTAGTTGTTTTAACACTTAATTGTGTTCGACATAAAAGCTTCACATTTTAGTCACTGAACTGTCATCTTGTTAATCCAAACTCATTGGCGTCAACAAAATAACTGAATATAAATGTGGAGTACACAATGAAATTATCAAATTTAGTCACTGCATTAGGCTTGACTGTAGCAGTATTGGTTTCAAGCAATACCATGGCACTTGAACAATCGATTCCAGAATACAAAAAAGCGCAGGGCATCTCAGGTAATTTATCATCTGTAGGTTCAGATACTTTAGCCAACATGATGACCTTTTGGGCCGAAGAATTTAAGCGTAATTACCCAAATGTTAACATTCAAATACAGGCGGCGGGTTCTTCTACTGCGCCACCGGCACTCACCGAAGGCACGTCACAGTTTGGGCCAATGAGCCGTAAAATGAAAGGACGCGAAATCGAAGCATTCGAAAAGCACTATGGTTACAAGCCAACGGCCATTCGAGTAGCTATTGATGCGCTAGCTGTGTTCGTTCACAAAGATAATCCAATTAAAGGGCTAACCATTAAAGAAGTCGATGGTATCTTCTCGGTCACTCATAAATGTGGCGGCGAAGCCAAGAAACGTTGGGGCGACTTAGGGCTTGATGGCAGCTGGGCCGGCAAAGACATTCAACTTTACGGGCGTAACTCTGTGTCTGGTACTTATGGTTACTTCAAGAAAAAAGCCTTATGTAAGGGTGATTTTAATACTCGAGTTAATGAACAGCCCGGTTCTGCGTCAGTAGTACAGTCGGTTGCCGCATCGACTAATGCGTTAGGTTATTCAGGTATTGGTTACAAAACGTCGAGCGTTAAAGCGGTGCCATTGTCTAAGAAAGGCGGCGCGTATATCGCGGCAACTATGGACAATGCGCTAAATGGTAGTTACCCATTGTCTCGTTACTTATACGTTTATGTTAATAAGCACCCAAACAAGCCATTGTCACCAATGCAGCGCGAATTTGTAAAAATGGTCTTATCAAAAGATGGCCAGAGCATTGTTGAGAAAGACGGTTACATCGCATTACCAGCGAAAATTGTCACTAAAGAATTAAACAAACTTGGCATCACCATGTAATCTTTAGCAGGTAAAAACCTTTAAAGGCATCCGTTTAGCGGGTGCCTTTTTTGTTTCTGGCGACAAAAACCTCCTGACATGATTAATCGAAACAGCTGTCGTTAAACCGTAATATTAGTGTCACTAATTTGTCATGTTGGCTAAATACAATGCATTCATATTAACTAGTGTTAGACAATATTATGAGCCAAGCAGTGATCCTTAAGCGACCCGTTACTAATCCTCTTGCCGCAAGCAGTAAAATTCGGCAGTTAAAAGACCGTCTAGTTCATGTCAGCATTACCGCTGGTGGGTTAATGGTGTTAATGACCTTGTTAATGATTTTTGGTTATTTACTTTATGTGGTTGAGCCGGTGTTCCGCTCGGTAACCATTACCGAGCATCACAGCCAACCAGCGACCCAAGAGATGCTGGCATTTGGCAGTGATGAGCTTAATGAGGTTGGTTACTATTATGACCGCCAAGGCCAACTAAATTATTATTCTCTGGTTGACCCGACCATTGACTACTCATCAATTGTTTTACCCTTAAAATCGCCTCAAAAAATTAGCAGCGTGGCGCGGCCAGTCGATTCTGACATTGTTGCCTTGGGTTTAAATGATGGCAGTGTGCTTATTTCGCAGCCGCACTTCTTATTAAGCTTTAACAACGACAATCGCACTATCACTCCTGCTATTCGTTATGACTATGGTCAAGAGCCGCTGTTGATAGACAGTCAGCGTCAGCCCTTAATACAAACAGCCTTTGCCGTTAACGAAGAACAATTGACGTTAGTGGCATTAACCCAAGATAACCGGGTGGTATTGTCACGACAAACAGCCAGTGAAAACTTCATGACCGAAGAAGTTGAATGGCAGGGGCAGTCTCAACAATTAAGTCAGGTGCCCGTTCATATCGACCAGCTGTTTTTAACCCCAAGCCAACAGCTATTATTTATTCTTAGCGGCAACAATTTACACATCTACGACTTATCACTAGAAGAGGTAGGCGCAGCGCGTGAAGTGGTGCAAGTAAATAGCCCCAATGGCGATGTTAGCGCTGTTGGTATTTTGTCGGGTGGTAGCTCGATATTAATTGGTAATTCAGACGGGGTAATTAGCCAGTGGTTTGAAACTCGCGGCGATGATGGTCGTCAACTAAGTCATATTCGTGATTTTAAGATTGAAGGTGCCGTGGCTGCCATTGTGGCAGAACCTTTTCGAAAAACTTTTGCAGTGACCAGTCAGGGCGGGCAATTAAGCTTATTTCATACCACCAGTGAAGCGACCTTGTTAACGGAGAAATTAGCGACAGCGGTAAAGGATATGCGTTTTTCGCCGCGCAATAACGCGTTAATTGTTCGTCATCAGAATAAACTCAAGTTTTATCAAGTTGACAACCAGCATCCAGAAGTGACTTGGAGCGGATTATGGCAAGAGGTTTGGTATGAAGGGTATAGCGAACCAGATTATGTGTGGCAATCTACTTCGGCCAGCGATGACTTTGAGCCTAAATTGTCTTTGGTGCCAATTTCATTTGGCACGATAAAAGCCGCATTTTACGCGATGTTATTCGCGATGCCGTTAGCGGTAGCTGGGGCAATTTATACGGCATATTTTATGCCTGCGGGTTTACGCAAGGTCGTCAAACCCACAGTGGAAACAATGGAAGCACTGCCAACGGTGATTTTGGGGTTTTTAGCTGGCTTGTGGTTAGCGCCTATTGTTGAGACTCGGTTGCCATTTGTAATCATGCTAGTGGTATTTTTACCGCTGGTCATTGTGCTGTTTTCATTCATTCATTACCGCTTGCCTGTCGCGCTTAAGCGCATTGTTAATGAGCAGTTTAGTAGCTTGCTGTTAATTCCTATTGTGTTGCTGGTGGGCTGGGGCTGTTATCAGTTAAGTCCGCTGGTTGAAGAATATTTTATGCAAGGCAATGCCCGGCAGTTTATTAGTAATGAACTGGGCATTAACTTTGACCAACGTAACGCGCTGGTGGTTGGCATCGCGATGGGGTTTGCGGTTATCCCGACCATCTTTTCTATTACCGAAGACGCAATATTTAGTGTGCCGGGTCATTTAAGTAATGGCTCATTAGCGCTCGGGGCCACTCGCTGGCAAACCTTGGTTGGGGTGGTGTTGTTAACGGCCAGTCCTGGCATATTTTCAGCGGTGATGATGGGCTTGGGTCGTGCTGTTGGCGAAACAATGATTGTGCTGATGGCAACGGGTAATACCCCGATTATGGATTGGAACATTTTTGAAGGCATGCGAACGCTGTCGGCCAATATTGCGGTAGAAATGCCGGAATCAGAAGTGGGGTCCACTCACTATCGAGTGTTGTTTTTAGCGGCGTTAGTGTTGTTTGTCTTTACGTTTATTTTCAATACTATCGCCGAGTTAGTTCGGCAAAATCTTCGTGAAAAATACGGTTCACTTTAACAATGAATTTATTCGGCTTAAACATCGGCTCAGGGGTTATATAAATGGGTAATTGGTATAAAAGTGGTTCACCGTGGATTTGGTTAACATCGGGTGCCGTTAGCATCAGTTTAATCGCGGTATTAGGGCTGTTGGCATTAATTGCATGGCGTGGACTGACCTATTTTTGGCCCTCGCAAATATGGCAGTTTGAGGTGCAGCATCCTGATGGCACCCAACAGCGGGTCATTGGTGAAATATATGAGCGTGACATGATCCCAGCGCTGCAATTGCAGGAGTCGGGCGTTGCAGTTGCCGCAGGGGTTGAAGAAGTTGAATCGTTATTGGTTAAAACCGGCAATCGAGAATTTGTTGAACTAGATTTTCGGTGGTTATTAACCAGTACTATTATTAGTCAAAGCATCCCCAAGCAACTGGCGGTCTTTGAACGCAATAAAAATGGTAACTTTTACGGTTATGTTGAAAGTGTCACGGTTGACGGGGTTAAGTACGACACCAGCCCACAAGAAACAGAGCTGCAACTGGACATTGCTTTAGAGCGAGTTGAAACCTTGGCGGAAACGATTGACCAGTTACAACAATCGGACATTGGCAGCATCAACTATCAATTAGAATCATTGCGGTTAGAACAGCGCCGTTATGAGCTCAATGATGGGTTGACACCAGACGTTGCCAATAAAATTCAGCGCCAGCAACAGCAGTTGAGTGACCAATATCAAATTTTAGCCACCCAATTATTTGCGATGCGAGACCAAATGAATCGTGATGTGGTGATAGTACGTGATATGCGCGGAGAGTCAGTGCCAATTAAGCTGAGTTATGTGCTAGCCGTTCACTATCCAAATAATATGAGTGTTATCGAAAAAACCGGCTATTGGTTCAGTGCTATCGCTGGCTTTGTTAGTGACGATCCGCGTGAGGCTAATACGGAAGGCGGTGTTTTCCCTGCGATATTTGGCACCATATTTATGGTGATGTTAATGGCTGTTATTGTGACTCCATTTGGGGTCGTGGCTGCGATATATTTACATGAATACGCGAAAAAAGGCCCAATCACTAAGTTTATTCGGATAGCGGTAATTAATCTCGCTGGCGTGCCTTCGGTAGTCTACGGGGTCTTTGGTTTAGGCTTTTTTGTTTACGTACTTGGCGGCAGCATTGATGCGCTACTGTACCCCGAAGCGGCACCAGCGCCAGTGTTTGGTACCCCAGGTGTATTATGGTCGGCTTTAACGCTGGCGATTTTAACCTTGCCGGTGGTGATAGTCTCAACGGAAGAAGGTTTATCGCGGATCCCGATATCGTTACGACAAGGCAGTTTGGCTCTGGGTGCGACTAAGGCGGAAACCTTATGGAAGATCATTATTCCGATGGCCAGCCCAGCGATTATGACCGGCTTAATTTTAGCCGTGGCCCGTGCCGCCGGTGAAGTTGCGCCGCTGATGCTGGTGGGGGTGGTCAAAATGGCACCGACATTACCGCTGGATGGTAACTTTCCATTTTTTCATGTTGATCGAAAGTTTATGCACTTGGGCTTTCACATTTATGATGTTGGTTTTCAAAGTCCTAATGTTGAAGCGGCACGACCTTTGGTCTTTGCTACTTCATTTTTACTTGTCACTGTTATTATTGGTTTAAACATCAGTGCGATTGGTATTCGTAATTACTTACGCGAAAAGTATCGTTCACTGGAAGGGTAGTTGACCCGTTAATTGGAAAAATAAATGATTAATCTAGATAAGCTTACTAAGGGTCAAGCGCCCGTTGATTTAGCGAATTTACCTCAGCAACAAAGGGCATTCACTATTAATAATCTGGACCTGTTCTATGCCGATAAACAGGCCTTGAATAATGTGTCAATGGCTATTCCTAAAGGGCAGGTAACGGCGTTTATTGGGCCGTCTGGTTGTGGTAAATCAACCTTGTTACGTTGTCTTAATCGAATGAATGATTTGGTTGATAGTTGTCGAATCGATGGCGAAATATTATTAGACCAGCAAGATATTTATGCAAAATCGGTTGATGTCGCCACCTTGCGTCGCCATGTCGGCATGGTTTTTCAGCGCCCGAATCCATTTCCTAAATCAATTTATGAAAATGTAGTTTATGGCTTGCGCTTGCAAGGGGTTAAGGATCGTCGGGTGTTAGACGAAGCCGTTGAGACGTCATTAAAGGGCGCGGCATTATGGGCAGAAGTTAAAGACCGCTTGCATGACAATGCGTTTGGTTTGTCTGGCGGCCAGCAGCAACGTTTGGTCATTGCCCGGGCTATTGCGATTGAGCCGAAAGTGTTATTGCTTGATGAGCCAACCTCGGCTTTAGATCCTATTTCAACCTTGGTGGTCGAAGAGCTAATTTGCCAATTAAAAGAAAAGTTTACCGTGGTGATCGTCACCCACAATATGCAGCAAGCAGCCCGTGTGTCAGACAATACGGCGTTTATGTATATGGGTGAATTAATTGAGTATAGCGATACCAATACTTTGTTTACCACACCTGCTAAAAAACAAACAGAAGACTACATTACCGGTCGATACGGTTAAGGGATAACCATGGATAAGCATAACTTACAGCGTCATATCTCTGGTCAGTTTAATGCTGAATTAGAAAATATTCGCAATCAGGTATTAGCGATGGGCGGCTTAGTTGAGCAACAACTTAGCGATGCCATTAGCGCCATTCATCATCTCGATATGACCTTGGCCCGGCAAATTATAAAAAATGATCAGAAAGTTAATGCCTACGAAGTAGCGATTGACGAGGAAAGCATTGGCATTATCGCGCGCAGGCAGCCAGCGGCCGGAGATTTGCGATTAATTTTTGCTATCTCAAAAACCGTGGCCGATCTGGAACGCATTGGTGATAACGCCAAGAAATTAGCGGCCGTGGTATTAGATAAAGTCGATCACCAGCAGCAGCCGTTGCTCATTAGCTTAGAAAACCTAGGCCGTCAGTGTATTTCGATGCTGCATGAAGTGCTTGACGCATTTGCTCGGATGGATGCCGATTTAGCATTTGAGGTCCATGGTCAGGATCAAAACATTGATCGTCAGTACGAAACCGTGATGCGAGAACTGATGACTTACATGATGGCTGATCCGCGCTCAATTCCAGCCGTAATGGAAGTGATGTGGGCTGCTCGGGCATTAGAACGCGTTGGTGATCGGAGCCAAAACATTGCTGAATATGTGATTTATTTTGTGAAAGGTTTGGATGTTCGTCATCTTGATCAGGAGCAGTTGCAACAAATTATGAAAAAATAGTGACTTAATGTGGTGTAAACAGCTGCAATATTTTATAAACTCAAATGACATTTTTTGTCAGGTTAGGAGTATATTTTGCAGCAGGTTTCATTAAATAATCAGTTGATTACCCCAAGTAAGGTTGTTTGTATTGGCCGTAATTATGTTGAACATATTGCCGAACTTGGCAACCAGACCCCAGCGCAAATGGTGGTTTTTATTAAGCCCAATTGCGCGGTTTCAGCAACATTAGCCTCCTCTCATCAAGAGCCATTACATTATGAAGCCGAGTTATGTTTTGTTTACCAGCAAGGTAAATTTAGCGCGGTTGGCTTTGGATTAGATCTCACCAAGCGTGGCCTGCAAAGCACATTAAAAAACCAAGGTTTACCTTGGGAGCGGGCTAAAGCTTTTACTGGTGCCGCGGTTTTTAGTGAGTTTGTGTCAATTGATACTATCGAAGACTCGCTGAGCTTAACCTTAGAGATTGATGGTAATGTCATTCAGGCGGGTGGGATCAGCCAAATGATCTATCAGCCAGCAACTATCCTCGCTGATCTGCAAACATTTTTAACCCTTGAAGACGGTGATATTGTCATGACCGGCACTCCCAAAGGCGTTGGAGTGATTAATGCCGGCAGCCGTTTTCGTGGTCAGGTCTTTCAACATGGTGAAGTGCTGGTTACGGGTCAATGGCTTGCAGGCGATTAAGATATAATACCTTGCTGGCGTAACAAGCTGATTTCTTCGGCAGAGTAACCTAACTGCTGTGACAGAATTTGCTTGTTATGCTGACCTAACGCTGGTGCCGCACTGTGATATTGCAATGGCGTTTGCGACAGGTTAATCGGTGATGCAACGGTTGGAATTTCCTCGCCTTGCTCATTGGTAAGCTGGCGCACCATGTTGCGGTGTTTTATTTGCGGATGATTAAAGACCTGTTCAAGTGTATTAACGGGGCCGCAGGGCACGGCGACTTGTTCTAGCAACTTAACCCAATATTCAGTGCTGTGAGCTGCGATTATCTTGGCCAATAGTGGGATTAAGTCAGTGCGATGCTTGACCCGAGCGGCGTTAGTTTTAAAGCGGGGATCTTGTGCTAAGGTTTGGCGCTGAGCTACCTGACACAATCGTTCAAACTGAAGGTCATTGCCAACAGCTAAAATTAAACTGCCATCAACGGTCGCAAAGGTTTGATAGGGCACAATATTAGGATGGCCATTACCTAAACGAGCGGGATTTTCCCCGGTGGTGAGGTAATTCATGCCTTGATTAGCCAGCGCCGCAATTTGGACGTCGAGCAATGCAATATCAATGTGTTGACCTTGCCCCGTTTTACCACGAGCAAGTAACGTCGCCAAAATAGCATTGCAGCTGTAGAGTCCGGTCATAATGTCGACTAAGGCCACGCCGACTTTCATCGGTTCACCATCACATTGACCGGTTAGACTCATTAAGCCGCCTTCACCTTGAATCATCGCGTCATAACCTGCTTTGTGGGCGCAGGGGCCATCTTGGCCAAAGCCAGTGATTGAGCAATAAACCAGTTTAGGGTTAATTTGCTGCAAGCTGTGGTAATCGAGGCCGTATTTCTTTAAGCCGCCGACCTTATAATTTTCAATCAACACATCGGCATTTTTAATCAGCGATTTTATAATTTTTTGGCCTTGAGTTGTGCTGATATCAAGCGCCAGTGATTGCTTGTTGCGATTGGCACAATGAAAATAGGCGGCTTGTGGCGGCTGCTTGGTGCTCGCACTTTCTATAAAGGGCGGGCCCCACAAGCGAGTATCGTCGCCAGTGCTCGGGCGTTCAATTTTGATTACTTGTGCGCCGAAATCTGCCAACATTTGCGACGCCCAAGGCCCCGCTAAAATTCGGCTTAAATCGACCACTTTAATGCCATCCAGTGCACCCGTCATATCAGTATCACTCGTTGTTAGCAGAATGCTGGAATGCCGGTGATGGCACGACCAAGAATTAAGGCGTGAATATCGTGGGTGCCCTCATAGGTATTAACGGCCTCTAGATTCATAACGTGGCGTATCACGCCAAACTCATCACTAATGCCATTGCCACCGTGCATATCGCGAGATACCCGGGCAATGTCGAGAGATTTGCCACAGTTATTGCGTTTAAGCATTGAGATAAGTTCAACCGGGCAGCTACCGGCGTCCATTAGGCGGCCCATTTGCAAACAACCTTGCAAGCCAAGGCTTATTTCTGTTTGCATGTCTGCGAGTTTCTTTTGGATCAGCTGATTAGCTGCCAGTGGACGGTTAAACTGTTTACGATCAAGGGTATAATTTCTGGCTGCATTGAAACAGAACTCGGCCGCGCCTAATGAGCCCCAAGCAATGCCGTAACGCGCTTTGTTCAGGCAGCCGAATGGCCCCGCTAGTCCTTTGATATCAGGAAAGATGTTTTCTGCTGGTACCAGCACATTGTCCATCACGATTTCACCGGTAATCGAGGCGCGTAATGAAAATTTACCAGAAATTTTAGGTGCTGATAAACCAGTCATGCCTTTTTCTAAAATGAAACCTCTGATCACGCCGTCAAGCTTGGCCCACACCACAAAAACATCGGCAATCGGGGAATTTGTTATCCACATTTTGGTGCCCGTTAATGTGTAACCGCCATCAACCTTAGTCGCGCGAGTGAGCATTGACGATGGATCGCTGCCCGAATCGGGTTCGGTTAAACCAAAACAGCCAATCCACTGACCAGACGCTAATTTAGGTAAATATTTGAGTCGCTGCGCTTGGGTGCCATAGCTATAAATAGGGTGCATTACCAACGATGACTGTACGCTCATCGCGCTGCGGTAACCGCTGTCAACCCGCTCTACTTCACGGGCAATCAACCCATAGCTGACATAATTGATGTCACTGCCGCCGTATTCACTTGGCAACGTCGCGCCGAGCAACCCTAAATCGCCAAGTTCGCGCATGATGGCTGGGTCAAAAACCTCATTACGGTTGGCTTCGAGTACCCTTGGCAATAATTTTTGTTGGCAATAGGCATGGGCACTATCGCGGATCATTCGCTCTTCTTCGGTCAGCTGCTGATCTAAAAACATGGGGTCTTGCCAATTGAAGGGGGTTAGGGACTGACTCATTAGACTGCTCCGTATCAAGTGATGACTCATGGCCAATCGCTCTATAGAGTTGGATTGGTCTGTCGTTTGTATTTTGATCTGTTTTTATACTTTACCCCTCTTCGTATAATAAATATAATATATTGAATTTATACTTTGGATATAATTATTTTATGAACCTCAAGCGTCTCGATTATTTTTGCCAATTGGCCAAGGTCGGTAATTTCACCCGTGCTGCGCAGCAAATTGGCATTGCTCAGCCTGCGCTTAGCATTGCGATTCGAAAACTAGAACAAGAGTTGGGGCTGAAGTTAATTAACCGGGCTGAAAAAAATGATTTATTAACCTCTGAAGGTAAAGTGCTGCTTAAATCGGCAACTAAACTATTAGCGCAGGCCGAACAAGTTAAGCTTGAGCTGCAAGAGCTAAAAGACTTGAGCAAGGGCACGGTGCGAGTTGGTATTTCAACCATGATGGGTTCGTATTATTTATCTGAGGCTATTGTCGCATTTAAACAACAATATCCTCATATTGTGGTGCAGTTGGTTGACCAAGGCACTGCGGCGCTTGAAATGATGCTGTCTAATGGCGAGCTTGATTTGGCATTGCTGCGTGATGTCAACGTCGGAACTCATCTGCGTTATGTCAGCATCATCGAAGAGCAAATGGTGGCAGGAGTCGCTGCTAATCATCCATTCGCTAAGGAATCGACAATTACTTTGGCCCAATTTTGTCGTGAGCCGTTGGTATTATTTCACGAGGGATATTTTTTGCGAGAGGCGGTTAGTGAATATTCAAAAAAACAACGTATTTCGCTTGATCTTCGGATGGAAACTAACCTCATTAAACTGCAACGGGATTTAGTTAGAAATGGGATTGGGATTACGACCTGTTTGCCTAAAATTTTCGAGCATGATAATCAATTATCAGCGGTGCCCTTTAATCCTCCTATTGTGTTAAAACTGGGCTTGGCCTGGAAGAAAAATCACTATGTATCGATGGCCAGTAATGCATTTATTGAATTTCTTAAACAACGAGTTGCAATGACGACTCAATAGATTTAACCGAGTTCACTTCGCGTTAATTGCTGTAACCCAGTTAAAAGCGGTGGCAAACATGGTCTGGTCAACGGGTTGTCTGCGATATCACTGAGTACTAAGCGACCTTTGTCATCGACTAAAAATAATGCCGGCTCAGCAAATGGATGGTTGGTTTCTTGCAAATCTTTAGGCACTGAGACATGGAGGTTTAATTGATACATATGCTCAATCGATAAGCCAAATGCTAACGGATATGACACACTAAGTTGTGGCAAATGCTGTTGTAATTGTTCGCTGTTATCGGCTGATGCAGCAATAAGATCGATGTCGATAGCGGCGAACTGATCTTTATACTGATTTAGTTGGTTTAAATAGTCGGTACAGCTTGGACTATGGTGGCCGCGATAAATAATAATTAGTTGCCACGCCAAACCATGGCCTGGTTTGCCAAGAGCAACCTGCTGACCGTTAATTGTTGATAACATGACCAGAGGGAACTGTTCTTCAGTCCTTGGTTTGAGTCTATTCATACGCTATCCATATTTAAATGCTATCCATTGAGACTCAAGTATAGATTTCATTGATTTTTTTGCATGAATATAGAGCGAAAAAGCAGTTTTATTTGTTAACCAATTACAATGATTGAAAAAAAACTGTTTGTTGATGCGATAAATTCAACAAACAGCAGCTCAGAGCATTATTTAGGAGGCATTCTGATAGCGGCGTCTAATCGCACGGTTTCACCATTAAAATAACTATTTTCGATCATGTGCACGACAAGACGACCAAATTCGCTAGGCAGGCCCATGCGTTTAGGAAACTGAATTTTTTCGACCAAGGATTCTTGAACATTTTCAGGCATGGCCAGTAACATTGGCGTGCCCATAATGCCAGGTGCAATGGTATTAACCCGAATACCATTGCGCGCAAGATCTCGCGCCATCGGTAGTGTCATACCGACCACACCACTTTTGCTGGCGGCATAAGCACATTGACCCATTTGTCCGTCATAGGCGGCAACTGATGCGGTGTTGATAATAATACCGCGTTCATTGGCTTCTCCAGTGGCTACATTTCTGGCCATGCACTGGGCAGCGATGCGAGCGACATTAAATGTGCCGACTAGATTGATTGTTACCGCTTTGCTGAAATCGCTTAAAGGTTGCGCCTGACCATCGCGATCTAAGACCTTTTTTGCCGGGGCAATGCCTGCACAGTTTATGCAGATATCTACTTGGCCAAATTTTTCGACCACGTGCTCAAAAGCCGCTGCAACAGAACTGTCACTGGTGACATCTGTTTGCACAAAAAGACAGTTGTCGTGGCCAAACTCGGTAACGACTTGCGCTGCTGCTTGCTGGTTCAGATCAAAAATGGCGACCTTGGCACCGGCTTTAATCAGTTGCTCTAAGGTCGCTAGACCTAAACCTGAAGCGCCACCAGTGATTACGGCGACTTTGTTTTGTAGATCCATTATTTGCTCCTGTTAATCTTTTAATAAGTCACGAGCAATGATTACTCGTTGTATTTCGCTGGTGCCTTCATAAATCGTCGTTATACGGACATCACGTACCAAACGTTCAATCGGATACTCTTTGCTATAACCCGCGCCACCAAGTAATTGCAATGCGGTATAACAAGCGTCGTTGGCTTTTTCAGATGCAAAGACCTTGGCCATTGAAGCACTTGTCGCAAAGGGTTGGCCTTGATCTTTATAGGCGGCTGCTTGCATTAACAATAAACGCGCCGCTTCTAATTCAGTATAGCGGTCAGCGAGCATCCATTGTAATCCTTGAAAATTCGCCAGTGATTGGCCAAATTGGTGGCGCTGTTTAATGTAAGCTTTGGCATAATCCATGGCCGCTAAACCGATCCCAAGTGCGAGCGAACCAATGCCGATACGGCCACCGGCCAGTTCGGTGACGGCTATTTTAAAACCTTGGTTTAATTCCCCTAACAGTGCTGAAGCGGGCACCTTACATTGATCAAAAACAACCTCGTTAGTTGCCGAAGCTTTTTGGCCCATTTTGTCTTCTGCGGGGGAAATGGTGATGCCAGCAGTATCTGCATCAACCAAAAAGCAACTAATGCCTTTGCCGCGAGGCGCCTCTGGATCGGTTACCGCCCAAACCACGAACACACCGGCGTATTCAGCTGAAGTTATAAATAGCTTGCTGCCACTGATGATAAAGTTATCGCCGCTTTTTATCGCTTGGGTAGTCATGGCCGATGGATCTGATCCAGCGTTAGACTCAGTCAGACAAAAGCCGCCAGCGTAAAATTCACCGCTGCATATTTTAGGTAAATAATGGTCTTTTTGATCGCGATTACCAACCGCTTGAATCACTTCTGCGACCATGTTGGTGACCGATGTGGTTACGGCTGTTGCGGCGCACCCTCGGGCTAATTGAGTGATCGCCAAGCTAAATGCTGCGCTGCCAGCGCCAATCCCACCATATTGTTCATCAATATTAATGCCCATAAAGCCAAGTTCTGCCAGCTGCTTTATTTGGGATAAAAATTGCGCTTGATCGCCTTTGTGATCAAGGTTTTGGGCATTGGGCTGTAATTGGTTAATTGAAAACTGGCGGGCAGTTTCTTCAATCATGAGTTCTTCTTCGCTAAATGAAAGCTGCATACAGGCACTCGTTTAAATTTAAATAACGATTAATTCTCGGTCAAAGTGATGGATATTAACAGGACATTAAAGATTGATGATGTCACTATATCGCTCACGTTTAAATTTGTTTGTTGGTAAGTTATAATGGCAACTATAGGAAAACACTATATTGAGGCGGCTTGTTATGCAGCGAAAGAACGTGGAGTTGACACTAATACGCTCATAATGATGGCTGGTTTTGCGCCAAGTGTTAGCAAAAATAAAGATCAGCGGATCAGTGATATTTCGATGGTTCGTTTATTAAATTCACTAAAATTAGCAACGAACGACGGATTTTTAGGTTTCTCAGATGGCCAGGTACCAGTTAATTTTTTTGAGCTGCTGTTGCAAAGTCTGGGATATTGTCAGAACGTTGAGCAGTCATTGTCAACCCTAAAAACAGGTCTGGCACTGGCCCAGTGTCAGTTGTTAATAAGTTATCAAGCCGATGAAGTAAAGCTTAAGTTAGTGCATCAATATCTAGATCCTGAGCATTTTTTATTAGAATATTTACTGGTGTTTATCCATCGGATTTTAAGTTGGTTAACGGGGCGAGTTATTCCGATTTTCCGAGCTGAAATCAATTATCGACCAACGGGATACTTACCAGAATTTGAATTTCTGTTCCGTTGCCCTGTCGTGTTCGACACTATCGACAATGCATTAGTCTTTAAGCGGCAATGGTTAGCTTTATCGATTGTGCGCCAGCGTGATGAGTTAGCACAAGTTATCGCTGAATTTCCCATGGTTGTATTACGTTACCCAGGAGATGAATTGCAATTAAGCCGGCTGTTATATCAACAGATTGTTAAGGTGTTTTTTGAAGCTACGCGTATATTGACCGCTTCAGAGGCTGCCTTAAGATTAGCAATGAGCCCAGCAACTCTACGACGGCAACTGGCGTCACAGTCGACTAGCTTTAGCCAAATTAAGGCTGAATTTTGTAAAGAGCAGGCGTTGCGCTTGCTCGTCCAAGATCAAAGCATCGAGCAAATAGCCTACTGTTTAGGCTATAGCGAATCTCGCGCTTTTTCGCGGGCATTTAAGCAGTGGACGGGCTTAACCCCGTCACAATACCGCGTCTTAAAAACTAATACCGATTAACGATGTCGTTAATCGGAGTTGGCTTTGAGTTGTTCAACTCGGGCTTTTAGTTTTTGTCCGGCTCTAAATGTCACGACGCGTCGAGCGGTAATTGGAATATCTTCACCAGTTTTTGGATTACGGCCGGGTCGTTCGGCCTTATCCCGTAAATCGAAGTTGCCAAAGCCCGATAACTTGATCTGTTCACCTTGCTCAAGCGAGCCACGTAATTCTTCAAAAAACAGTTCAACCATTTCTTTGGCTTCTTTTTTACTATAGTTTAGCTTTTCAAATAAGTGTTCAGCCATTTCGGCTTTTGTAAGGGCCATAAACAAATCTCTTTATTGTGATAAGAATGAGTAAGTTGTGATTTAACGGCTTTAAATACCACTGTGTGTACTTTATGGTGCTACCTGCTCGTATTATGAGAGCGATACTGCCACTTACTACTAAATGTAATGTGCTCACTTAAACAGCAGTTATAAAGTTAGTTTATGTCAACCAACTGATTTTCGCCAATTTTTTAACCGATTTTACTAAAATTAATATTGGATTTAGTAAAAAATGGGCTAATAGCCGCTTGGGCAGGGAATGTTGACGCAATTATTAAGCTTATTTGATTAAAATTACTGGCGGTGTCAAAAGAGCAAAATAGCAGGGTTTTACCTCGTGTATTACAGGTAAAATTGAAATGTATGGCTTGTTTGTGGTGCTTATGGATCAATTTAGCGTTAAAATATGAGCTTGTTCACAGCTAAAACTGGTTATTTCTTGACACATGGCGGCTATGAGCATAAAATTTCGCGTCCCTATTTTTTGGGGATAGATTTTTCACCTATACGCTCGGGGAACCGAGTGAGAATTTAACTAACTAGGAGCTATAATGGCAACAGTTAATCAACTTGTGCGCAAAGCTCGCGTAAAAAAGGTATCTAAGACTAACGTACCTGCTTTAGAAGCGTGTCCACAACGTCGTGGTGTATGTACTCGTGTATATACTACTACACCTAAAAAACCTAACTCAGCACTACGTAAAGTTGCTCGTGTTCGTTTAACTAACGGCTTCGAAGTAACTTCATACATCGGTGGTGAAGGTCACAACTTACAAGAGCACAGCGTTATCTTAATCCGCGGTGGTCGTGTTAAAGATTTACCTGGTGTTCGTTACCACACAGTTCGCGGAACATTAGATTGTTCTGGCGTATCTGATCGTCGCCAAGGTCGCTCAAAGTACGGTGCTAAAAAGCCTAAGGCTTAATAGTTCTCCGACAGTAAGGCCAAGCAAACGAAACATAAGTATTAACCTGTTTTGGGGTAACCTGAACACATTGGAGAAATAAGATGCCAAGAAGACGCGTCGTAGGTCAACGAAAAATCCTTCCAGATCCTAAATTTAAATCAGAGATCCTGGCAAAATTCGTAAACATCGTAATGGTTGACGGTAAGAAGTCTACTGCTGAAAAAATCGTATACGTTGCTCTAGACGTCGCTGCTGAGAAATCAGGCAAAGGCCACGTTGAATTATTCGAAGAAGCACTGGCAAACATTTGCCCTACGGTAGAAGTTAAATCTCGCCGTGTTGGTGGTTCTACGTACCAAGTGCCATGTGAAGTACGTCCAGTACGTCGTAATGCACTAGCAATGCGTTGGTTAGTTGAATTCTCGCGTAAGCGTGGTGAAAAATCTATGGCCCAACGTCTAGCCGGTGAATTAGTTGACGCTCTTGATAACAAGGGTGCTTCAGTTAAGAAGCGTGAAGATGTACACCGTATGGCAGAAGCAAACAAAGCGTTTGCTCACTACCGCTGGTAGAAATTATTTAAACGCCTTAATTTTTACAATTAAGGTTTTGTTCACTCTACTTGGGCATGGTTCAAATAGAGTGGATATTGCGAAAAGGATACATTCATCGTGGCACGTACTACCCCAATAGAGTTATACCGAAATATCGGTATTGTTGCTCACGTTGATGCAGGTAAAACAACAACTACCGAGCGCGTTTTGTTTTACACGGGTCTTTCTCATAAGATCGGTGAAGTACATGATGGCGCGGCTACCATGGACTGGATGGAGCAGGAGCAGGAGCGTGGTATTACTATCACCTCAGCTGCAACTACAACGTTCTGGTCTGGTATGGACAAGCAGTATAAAGAGCATCGAATCAATATTATTGATACTCCTGGGCACGTTGACTTCACCATTGAAGTTGAACGTTCACTGCGAGTGCTCGATGGTGCTGTAGTTGTATTTTGTGGTTCATCAGGCGTAGAGCCTCAGTCAGAAACCGTATGGCGACAGGCTGATAAGTACGAAGTACCGCGTATGGTATTTGTAAATAAGATGGACCGTGCTGGTGCCGACTTTGATGTAGTAATCGACCAAATCCGTAATCGTTTAGGTGCCAATTGTGTGCCGATTCAAATGAATATTGGTGCGGAAGAGAACTTCGAAGGCGTAATCGATCTTCTGAAAATGAAGGCGATTAACTGGAATGAAGAAGATCAAGGTAATACCTTTAGTTATTACGAAATCCCTGCCGATCTGTTAGATCGTGCCGAGGAGATGCGTGAAGAAATGGTTGAAGCTGCGGCTGAAGCCAATGATGAACTAATGGAAAAGTATCTTGAAGATGGCGAGCTTTCTGAATCAGAAATTAAAGCCGGTCTTCGTCAGCGCACATTAGCAAACGAAATTGTACTCGCGACTTGTGGTTCAGCATTTAAAAATAAGGGCGTTCAAGCGGTATTAGACGCAGTTGTCGACTATTTACCCGCCCCTACTGAAGTTAAGCCTATTATTGGTCTTGATGAAGATGACAATGAAATCACTCGTCCTGCAGACGATAATGCGCCTTTCGCAGCATTAGCATTTAAGATTGCTACCGACCCATTCGTGGGTACGTTAACTTTCATCCGCGTATATTCAGGAGTCGTAACGACTGGCGCTCACGTCTTTAATTCTGTTAAGCAGAAACGTGAACGACTAGGCCGTATCGTGCAAATGCACGCTAACGATCGAAATGAGATTAAAGAAGTCCGCGCTGGTGATATCGCCGCGCTAATTGGTCTTAAAGATGTTACTACAGGCGATACATTATGTGATTTAGACCACAAGGTGGTTTTAGAGCGCATGGAGTTTCCTGAACCTGTTATTGCGATTGCGGTTGAACCAAGAACGCAAGCTGACCAAGAAAAAATGGGTGTCGCGCTAGGTAAACTAGCGGCAGAAGATCCATCATTCAAAGTTGAATCTGATCCGGAAACGGGCCAGACCATCATCTCAGGAATGGGTGAGCTGCATCTTGATATTATCGTTGATCGCATGAAGCGCGAATTTAGCGTCGATTGTAATGTTGGTAAACCTCAAGTGGCTTACCGTGAAACTATCAAAAGCTCAGTTGAAGCGGAAGGTAAGTTTGTGCGTCAGTCTGGCGGTCGTGGTCAGTATGGTCATGTTCGCTTAAGACTTGAGCCTCAGGAAATTGGTTTTGGCTACGAATTCGTTAATGAAATTGTAGGTGGATCGGTTCCTAAGGAGTATATCAATGCAGTTGATAAAGGTTGTGCAGAAGCAATGAACTCTGGCGTGCTCGCTGGGTTCCCAATGCTTGATGTTAAAGTAACCTTATTCGATGGCTCGTACCATGATGTTGACTCAAATGAAATGGCGTTTAAAGTTGCCGGCTCAATGGGCTTTAGAAATGGTTGTCACGATGCTGATCCGATATTACTTGAACCTATGATGAAGGTTGAAGTTACCACTCCAGAAAACTGGATGGGTGATGTTGTAGGTGACTTAAACCGTCGCCGCGGCATGATAGACGGAATGGAAGATGGCGTAGCTGGTATCAAGCTAGTTTTCGCAAAGGTTCCTTTATCAGAAATGTTCGGTTATGCTACCGCTCTACGTTCTGCTACACAGGGCCGAGCTTCGTACTCAATGGAATTCCTAGAGTACAGTGAAGCGCCAAAGAATATTGCAGACGCAGTAATCTCAGGCAAACGTTAATCAATTAAATTGACCCCTACCTTAAAGGTAGTGGTCTTAACACATAAAGAAGGTAATTCTCGTGTCTAAAGAAAAATTTGAACGTCTCAAAACCCACGTCAACGTTGGTACTATCGGTCACGTCGATCACGGTAAGACAACTCTTACTGCTGCAATCACTAAAGTTCTAGCTGAAACTTACGGCGGCGACGTTAAAGCATTCGATCAAATCGATAATGCTCCTGAAGAAAAAGCACGTGGCATAACTATCTCTACTTCTCACGTAGAATATGATACTCCTGCACGTCACTACGCACACGTAGATTGTCCTGGTCACGCCGATTATGTTAAGAACATGATCACTGGTGCTGCACAGATGGACGGCGCGATCCTAGTTGTTGCTGCAACTGACGGCCCTATGCCACAAACTCGTGAGCACATCTTGCTTTCACGTCAGGTTGGCGTTCCTTTCATCATCGTATTCATGAACAAATGTGACATGGTTGATGACGAAGAACTTCTTGAGCTAGTAGAAATGGAAGTTCGTGAACTTCTTTCTGAATATGAATTCCCAGGTGATGACCTTCCTGTAATTCAGGGTTCTGCACTTAAAGCGCTTGAAGGCGATGCAGAATGGATCCCTAAGATCCTTGAACTAGCTGATGCTCTTGATACTTACATTCCAGAGCCAGAGCGTGACATCGATAAGCCATTCCTTCTTCCTATCGAAGATGTTTTCTCAATCTCAGGCCGTGGTACTGTTGTAACTGGTCGTGTTGAGCGTGGTATCGTTAAAGTTGGTGAGTCAGTAGAAATCGTTGGTATCAAAGAAACTGCTACTTCAACTTGTACTGGTGTTGAAATGTTCCGTAAACTGCTTGACGAAGGTCGTGCTGGTGAGAACGTTGGTGTTCTTCTACGTGGTATCAAGCGTGAAGAAATCGAACGTGGTCAGGTTCTAGCTGCTCCAGCTTCAATCAACCCACACACTACTTTCGAATCAGAAGTATACGTACTAAGCAAAGATGAAGGCGGACGTCACACTCCATTCTTCAAAGGTTACCGTCCACAGTTCTACTTCCGTACAACTGACGTAACTGGTGCTGTAGAGCTTCCTGAAGGCGTTGAAATGGTAATGCCTGGTGATAACCTTAAGTTTGTTGTTGAGCTAATTTGCCCAATCGCAATGGACGAAGGTCTACGCTTTGCAATCCGTGAAGGCGGTCGTACCGTTGGCGCTGGTGTTGTAGCTAAAATCATCAAGTAATTTTAACTTTATAGTTAAAATTGATGGTTGAAAAAAGGTCGCGCGAGCGGCCTTTTTTATTGCCTGTAGAAAAGTAAGTTGTCGACTATTTGCAATAAATAGCTTGAAGTTAGACGGGTACGTTACCGCTGGTGTTGTAGGCACCTTGTTAGGTAAAGTCATCAAGTAATAATAACATTATCGTTAAAATTGATGGTTGAAAAAAGGTCGCGCGAGCGGCCTTTTTTAATGCCTGTAAAAAGTAAATTGTCGATTTTTCACTATAGATAGTTTGACGTTACGCGGGTAGGTTACCGCTGGTGTTGTAGGCACTTTGTTAGGTAAAGTCATCAAGTAATTTTAACTTTATAGTTAAAATTGATGGTTGAAAAAAGGTCGCGCAAGCGGCCTTTTTTAATGCCTATAGAAAAGTAACAACAAAAGTAAGTTGTCGACTTTTTAGTATAGATATGGATAGCTTGTAGTTAGGCGGTCATGCCGTTACCGCTGGTGTTGTAAGCACCTTGTTAAGTAAAGTCATCAAGTAATTTTAACGTTATAGTTAAAATTGATGGTTGAAAAAAAGGTCGCGTAAGCGGCCTTTTTTATGTTCAGGACTAAATGGATTTAGGAGGTAGAACTAATAGAACTAAGCATTGCAGGTTTCCTGCTCCTGCAAAACCTAAGTACCTACATCCTTGTGGGCAATGACAAAGAGCGATGATTACCTATAAAAAAGTAACAAAAAAAGTTAATTGCCGATTTTCTGTCATTGACCTCATCACGATGGTCTAACTATTTGCTGCTATTGCCAATTTCAGCAGGGGGTATGTTACTTATTATTTTTTGTTTTTTTATAACACCACCATTGTGTGACCTCGCTCAGCAAATTTCCGTTCAAGTTAGCCATATCAGCTATTATTTAGACTAATGCTACCGTACAATCCCGACTTTTGCATGTGAACTAAAACAACAGTTCGACAAATGGAATTATTGTGGCGTGTGGTATAAATAATTATAAGCTGTAAGAGGTAAAGCATGTCTATCAAAAATAAGTTGATCTTAAGTACTTTGTTTTTAGTCGCGAGTTTGTTTGTATTATTGGTATTAAAGGAAGTAACCGCTAATTCAATTGGTGGATTAACCAAAGGAATTGAGCTAACTGCTCTAATCGAGAAAGGAATTTTAGAGGTTAGGCGTGAAGAAAAAGACTTCTTGGCCAGAAAAGAATTAATATTCCGTGACAAGCATCAACAGCACAGTACAGAAACAATTGAACACATAGAGCGTTTGAAATTGATTTTTGACCAATACGAGATTGAGTCAACCGTCTTGACTGAACTTAAGCGCGCTATAGCACAATATAGTCAAAGTTTTAGTGTATTGGTGGTTAAGCAGCAATTAATTGGTTTGGACGCTACAGGCGGTCTTAATGGCCAATTACATCGTGCTGCGAATGTTGTTAAGGAAGAGCTAGACTACTTACCGGCAGAGTTTCTAATTAGTTTATCGCAACTGCGACATGATGAAAAAGATTTCATCTTACGCCGCGATGCTAAATATATCGAAGCTTTCAAAGCGCATTACAAAAAACTAGAGTTTAATTTATCGATTAGTTCACCGACAGCAGCTATTCTGCTAACAAAATATCACGATACTTTTCTTGCGCTAACGTCGGCTTATCAAGCAATGGGGTTGACCCCGAAACTTGGGCTGCTTGGTCAAATGCATCGTTCGGTAGATAGCGCAGAAACCTTATTAATACAGGTCGTTGATGATACTCGAGCGCAACTTGCTACTACGACAGAAACAACAAATACGCTATTTTATGTGTTGTTTAGTTTTATCGTCGTATTAGTTATTGCGGTATTGTATGTCGTGGGCAGTGGAATTTTACGGCCGATTCATGCTTTACGTGATTTGATGACTGAAATAGGCGCCACTAATAATTTAACCTTACGAGCAAATGAGCAGGGTCGAGACGAGATCGCCGAAATGGCTCAGCAGTTTAACGCAATGGTTAAACAGTTTTCAGTGATTATCTCTGGAGTGAATTACTCGGTCAGCACGTTAAATGGCGCGACCGATAAGCTGTCAAAGAACATCACTGAGAGCCACCAAAACGTCGAAAAGCAATTAGTCGAAACAGATATGGTGGTGATAGCTGTCGCTCAAATGGTCGAAACTATTGATGAAATAGCGCGTAATACGACTGATGCCGCCAGTAAAGCGATTGCAACCAACGAGAGTGCTTTAGTGGGGCAAGAAGGGGTTAATGAAACGATTGAGCAAATCAAATTATTATCTGACAACTTGCAGATATCCGAGCAGCAAGTGACAGAGCTGGTTGCTGATAGCCAAAACATTGGATCCGTACTGGATGTTATTCGTAATATCGCTGAGCAAACAAACTTACTAGCATTAAATGCAGCCATTGAAGCAGCGCGTGCTGGTGACCAAGGTCGTGGTTTTGCGGTCGTTGCGGATGAAGTGAGAACTTTAGCTAGCCGAACGCAAGAGTCGACCAAAGAGATTGAGGTTATTATCGCACAATTGCAAAGTAGGATTAAAAATATGGAAGGATTAATGGCTGAATGCCGCCATCAGGGGCACTATAGTTCTGAAAAAGCGGCAGCAGCAGGCACTATGCTTAGCGAGATAACCAATAACATCACCACGATTACTGATATGACTAACTCTATTGCTGCAGCCATTGAAGAGCAAAGCATGGTCGCAATCGAAGTGAATCAGCATGTCGGGTCTATCCGCGACCTTGCGGATAAAACGGCGGCTTCATCCGATCAAAACGCTAGCATGAGTGATGAACTGTCTCAGCAAGCGACGTCGCTAGATCAAACTGTCGCACAATTCCGCGTCAGCTAATTATTATTAAATACCAGCACATGGAGGTGCTGTTAGCCGCAATGGACTGATTTGTAACAAGCGAATCTGTTTCAGAATTACATTAGCATAACTAATATAAATGACAATTAATAAAGCTGTTTGGCTGAGCTTGACCTACTCAGTTAACGTTAAGCACCTTAGAACATTTAAATCTAAGTATATACTCTAAAGTGGTCACAATATTCAAGGAGGAATATGATGCCTATTAAGTACAAACTTATGTTCAGTACTGCATTGCTAGGATTTAATGGTATTAGTAAATGCCTATACCGGTAATGCGATTAACGATATTTCTCAAGCGATTGTGCTGACTTCGAAAATTGAAAACGGTATTTTAGAACTGCGGCGAGATGAGAAGGATTTTATTGCTCGCAAGCTGCCAAAGTATGTCGAAAAATACAACAAACACAGCAGTTCCCTCCAGCAAACAATTGTTAACTTGCGTGATATTTTTAAATAAAATGGGATGGAGACTAAAGATCTTGACCAGTTAAAAATAGCGATAACACAATATAACCAACACTTCTTATCCTTAGTCGAGCAACAAAAAATTATCGGCTATCATGCTAAAGAGGGCTTATACGGCGAGTTACGTGATGCCGCTCATGATATTGAGGACATGCTCAAAAAATCAAATTCAAATTCAAATTTATTAGTCGGGTTATTGCAACTGCGCCGTGATGAAAATGATTTTATGTTGCGAGTCGATGGTAAATATATTACCAAATTCGATCAGCACTTTAAGGAAATGAACGCTAAATTTTTATCCATGAATAGCCCCCCTCCTGAGCAACTAACCCAATATCGCGAAAAGTTCATCAATTTAACCCAAGCTTATCAGGCCATGGGAATGACGCCAGACACTGGCATCATGGGTGAGATGCGCAGCAGTATTCACAGTACCCAAGCAAATGGTCACTAGCACTAAATTGCAACTCGACAGTACCAAAAGTTACATGTCAGCTTTACTTTACGTATTCTTTTGCTTGGTTTTTACGGTCGCTATTTTTGGTTCAGTTTTAATTAGTCGCAGTATTTTACGACCGGTTAATGCCTTACGTAATGTCATGGTCGCGATTGGTTCGACCAAGGACTTAACGTTGCGTGCAAACGAGCAAGGGCAAGATGAGTTAGCGCAAATGTCTCACCACTTTAATGCGATGGTTAATCAATTTGAGGGGATAATTAGTGAAGTTAATCGCTCGGTTGTGGAATTAAATAACGCCACCGAACAATTATCTAATAATATTACTGACAGTCATCAAGGGGTCGAAACACAACTCATCGAGTCGGACTCTGTTGCGACCGCAGTGACCCAAATGGTCGCGACTATTGATGGTATTAGCATTAATACTGGCGATGCAAAAAATAAGGCGGAGGCGACTAGCCAAAGTGCCCAAATGGGACAGCTAGGAGTGAGTGATACCATTAGTCAAATCGATTTATTGTCTGCTAATTTGAGCCGTTCAGAGACAGAGGTGGCCAAATTAGTGATTGATAGCCAGAACATAGGTTCGGTGCTCGATGTTATTCGCAGTATTGCAGAACAAGCTAATTTGTTGGCACTTAATGCCGCCATTGAAGCGGCGCGGGCCGGTGAGCAAGGGCGAGGCTTTGCTGTGGTGGCCGATGAAGTACGAACTTTAGCGAGCCGAACGCAAGATTCGACCAGTGAAATTGAAACCATTATTACTCAGTTGCAGGCACGGACTCAAAATATGGTTGGTCTGATTGCAGACTGTTTGAGCCAAGGTCAGCAAAGCTCACAAAAAGCCGGAGCTGCAGGGAAAATGCTGACAGAGATAACCAATAATGTCACCCAAATTACGGATATGACATCAACGATTGCCAATGCAATTACAGAGCAAGGTGTAGGGGTCGCAGCGGTCAATAATCATATTGTTTCAATTCGAGAGGTTGCCAGTAAGGCATCTGGTTCTTCTCGGAAAAACAGTAAAATGAGCGAAAATTTATTGCTGCAGGCGCAGGCTTTACATCAATCCGTTAAATTGTTTAAGGTCTCGGCTGTCGGCGGATAGTTATTAGCAATAAAAAAGCGGTAACGACTCTCATCGTTACCGCTTTTTTTATTGCGTTATCTAATTGCTATTATCATCTGTTTTAACCACTAACAATGATCAGTTAACTAGCGGAGCTGTCTCACTACCGGCTTGTTGCAGCTCACTATATTCAAGCTTCTTATGTTGCTTGCCCATCGCTTCTGCAATTTCTGGCGAGGTGTAATTTTCGTCGTGCTTGGCTAGCACTTCTGATGCTTTAACCCGTTGCGGTGATATCAGCGAGCCATTGGCGACTATCGCTTGGCCTTCTCGGAACAAGTCTGGCAGCAAACCTTCGTATTCCACGGTAATTTCGTCTACATTGTCGTAAATAATAAATGACACTTTCAAGTTGTCACTATTACGTATTACAGAACCTTGTTTAACCATGCCACCAACGCGAAGTCGTTGACCAATTTGTGGTTTTATACCGCTATCATCTTTACCTTTAATTATTTCGTGCGGGGTATAAAACAAATCAATATTTTGACTCAGGGCGTATAACATCAGCCCAATCACTGACGCAACACCAACAAAGATGATACTGATTATAGTTAAACGTTGCTTACGTCTTGGATTCATTATGCTGATTTCCTTCTCTATATTTTTTCAATTTCTGATCTCGTACTTGTTTTGAGCGGATGTCATTAATTAAACTTTTACGTTTTCGGACACTGATGACAACCAAACTGAGCAGTAAAATAAACGCAGTTCCATAGGATAACCACACGTAAAATGCGTAGCCACCCATCGCAAAAAAATCGTTTAATGATTCAAAATGCATTAACTTGCCTCCTTAGCAACCAGTTCTTTAACCCAAGGACGCATCGAGTTACGGGCAATGACTTCGTTTCTAAAACGTACTAGCGTAATTGCGGCAATCATCAGGGCGAAACCTAGCAGGTTAACTAATAAAGGCCATAACATTTCGTTGCTCATTGACGGTTTATCGAGTTTCGAAATAGTGGCACCTTGATGCAGGGTGTTCCACCATTCGACCGAGTATTTAATAATAGGAATGTTGATCACGCCCACTAAGGTTAAAATGCCGGCGGCGCGTCCTGCCAGCACTTTGTCCTCAAATGAGTTATGCAGTGCGATAACCCCCAAGTATAAAAACAATAAAATAAGCTGTGAGGTCAGACGGGCATCCCAAATCCACCAAGTGCCCCACATTGGTTTTCCCCAAGCGGCTCCGGTGATGAGCGCAATAGCCGTTAGTACCGCGCCAACCGGGGCGATAGCTGCAGCCGCGGCATCGGCCAATTTTATTTGCCATACCATGCCAACCAACGCCGCTGTGGCCATCGCCATGTAAGTACTCATCGACAATGTTGCCGCTGGCACATGGATAAAGATGATCCGGTAGCTATCGCCTTGTTGGTAATCTGCCGGTGCAAAGACCAGCCCCCACACCGTGCCAATCAGTAAAGTAATAATACTTGATCCGACAAACCATGGCAGTAACTTGCTGGCGAGCTCGTAACTACGTTCTGGTTTGGCGTATGGGTGTAACCATTTCCACATAACAATACTCATTTATAAATTTAGGTTTAATTGGTACTAACTCTTAAGGCCGCGCCAATAGCAAAGGGCGTTAAAGTTAACGAGCCACTCAATAGTGCAGCTATGATAGCAAGATGTCCGCTGTAAGGCATACCCAGTGCAGCTGCTTCTATTGCGCTGGTTGCAAAAATTAATACCGGAATGTATAACGGCAATACCAGCAAGCTCAACAATACTCCGCCTTTTTTTATGCCTACAGTTAGCGCAACACCAATGCCACCGATCAGGCTTAATATAGGTGTGCCTAAGGCTAGGGTCGCGATTAATGCGCTATAGGCTGTTTCTTCAAGATGAAGCAATAATGCCAGTAGCGGGGCAATTAAAATAATGGGTAGCCCGGTCAGCAACCAATGCGCAAATACCTTGGCCAGCACCATAACAAATAACGGCTGTGGACTCAGCAGCATTTGTTCTAGCGAGCCGTCATTGTAATCATTTTTAAATAAACGCTCTAGTGACAATAACGCAGACAACAAGGCCGCGACCCAGATAACGCCAGGGGCAATTCGGGTTAATGTTGCCGTTTCAGAGCCAATGCCCAGTGGAAACAAGGTAATAACGATAACAAAGAATATTAATGGGTTAAAAACGTCCCCTTTATTACGCACCGCAACTTGAAGGTCACGTTTTAGTACGATAAGAAAGGTCTGCCAGTAGCTTAGAGGTTGATTCATAAAAGAGTTCGCTGATGGCTCGTTAGTAAAAGTTATAATCTAGGGTGAGTCGCTGCAGTCGCTGCGCACCTAATTTTATGTCTTGATGGCTGGTTAACACAATTGCGCCGCCGTTATCGATATGTTTGATAAAAAGCGCTTCGAGTTCGCTGACACCAGCTTTGTCGATAGCGGTAAAGGGTTCGTCTAAGATCCAAATTTTAGCCTGACTTTGCCATAATCTCGCTAAGGCGATACGACGGTTTTGACCTGCTGATAAGTGCGAGGCCAGTGCATCTTCAAAACCGGTTAATTTGACGTTGGCAAGTGCTTGTTCGAGATCGTGGCATTGCTCGCCATGTAATTTTAGATTGAAGTCGAGATTTTCTTCGGCACTCAGTTCACCTTTAACCCCAGCTAAGTGGCCAATAAACATCAATTGTTCGTAGTAGCTGTCTCGGCACTTGCTGATCGACTCACCATTAAACGCGACGTCACCGTCGTATGGTCGCGACAGCCCGGCCAAAATTCGCAATAAGCTTGTTTTTCCCGCGCCATTGGGACCTTCTATTTGGATAAAGTCACCGGCACAAAGGTCGAAACTTAACTCGTCAAACAAGACACGTTCTTCGCGAATACAGGTCAATTTGTTGGCGGATAATAGCACTTGGCTCATTGTTACTTACAGGCCTTTATTTATACATGCAATGGGTTCGAGCGCCAATATAGCATAATGACGAATATTTGTGGCGAGCATTTAACGCAATATTGATGCAGGTCATTAGGGAGCGGTTAAGCACGATAAACATCTGTAACCTACTAATATTGTTTATCGTGCTTAGAGCAAAGCCCCAAACTAACTGCGTCAAATTTAATCAACGCATCAACGCATCAACGCATCAACGCATCAGCGGCAAGTTCTATTTAACGACGGTATCAATAGTTAGCAAGTAAGGCTGCTCACTATTAAGAGCTGCATGGTCAATAAAGCCCTGAAGATCGCCTGGTTTTATGCCCGCACTACCGGTTTTAGAGATAACCGCGAATAATTTAACCTGTTGATGATCGCTAATCTTTGCTGCCGGGGTCATTGCTAATGAGTCATCTAACACGATATCAGTAGGCAACTCGCCCGCGGTTAATTTGATTGCAGCCAGCGGCATCCGCGCGCCGTCAACGGGAATAGCATAGATAAAGACTGTTTGCTGGTCATCGTATTGGCCCTTTAGTTCATCGCTTATGCTGACGTTAACTTTTAGGCTGGCGGTGGGTGCGGCTTTTGGCAATTGTGGTAACGTTTCGCCGGTTAAGCTTAAGCGTTCTTTTGCTTGGGCTATCGCGTTAGTTAATGCGTTACGATCAATGCCTGGACGATTGGTGTTTAAAATCCGCTGCCAATAGATTGCCGCGTCAGCATATTTTGCATTAGAGAAGCTGTCCATGCCTAACAAAACTAAGGTTGCAGTATCTTCAGGATCTAAAGTTAATGCGCGCTGGGTCAGAGCGATGATCGCAGGTGTCATCTTGCCTTCATTTTTGTAATAAAGCGCCTGAGCCTGTGGACCGATAAACTCTGCGTGTTCACCTTCTAATTCTATTAATAGATTGAAAGCATTGACGGATTTATCAAATTGGCCAGCGGAAACATAAGCATGTGCTAACCGATATAATAACTGAGAGTTGGTTGGGTCTTGAGCAACCTGCTGTTCAATTTGTTGCAAGGTTAAAGGTTGCTGTTGTTCTGGAGTCATATTTGAGTGTGCAGAATCAACGGCCGCTTGAGTCGGCGGTGTTAAACGGTCGAGCGCGCCAAGCTTTAGGTACAGAGTGGTGCTTAAAGCAACAGTCAAAATACTTGCAAGAACGGGCCACGCCATAGTACGTTTGCCAACTTTTAATTGCTGTTCTTGTGTTGCCTCATCTTGAATTAATTTTCGACCGAGTTCGGTGCTTAAAGTTTCAAACTCAGCTTGACTGATCAATTGATCATCCAATTGTTGCTCAAGTTTGAGTCGTGATTGTCGGTAGCTTAATTTGTTCGCTTGCGAGCGACTGTTGACTGATGTTATTTGAAGTTTGGTATTGCGGAAATATGGCCACCAGATGATAACAAGCGCAATAGCAAGTAAGGCGGCGATGGCTATCCAAAAATTTGTTGTCATCATTGACGTTTTACCTCGAGTTTAATTAAATCATTTTTACTACCCGTTAGATAAGCTTTATGCAAAAAGTTCCCTAACTAAACCGGTATGATTGCGGGCGTTAGTTAGAATAAAACTGTGATAAGGCGGCTAATAAGTGGAGCAAATACAGTGGCAGGGATTGTACGTTAAATTATCATCTGTTGTAGAGCTATCGAATCATTTTTTGCGCTGGCGCAATTATCGCAGCTCAAAGGTTAAATATTATTATTGGGTTGCGTGATCCGTATCAATATCTTCAAGATGGGATTGTGGACAATAGCCCGTCGTAGCAGCTTGAAAGATTAATGGTCGAGCTAGCCGAATAATTCTCAGTATTGAAAGTTGACATTATGCGGTATCATAGCCCTGATTTTTGGAAATTGTTTTTTTCAATTATTTTATTTATCGGTGCAACTATTAACCAGACTTTTAGCTCTACTAGACTGAGATGATTAAGCACCCTAGATTGTTCTTAAAAAATCGTAGCCAGTAAGCAAGCTTTAGTAGTAAATATTAGAAATTTTTGAGGTAATAAAATGATCCCTGAACTTGGTAACTTTTCGCTGATAGTTGGACTCGCGTTCGCTATTTGCTTAAGTGTTATTCCTTTAGTTGGTGTGAGCGGAAATAATTTAACGCTAGTTAGATACGCTCGACCATTAACTTTTGGGATGTTTTTATTTACGCTCATCAGTTATCTATTTTTAACATCGAGTTTTGTCAGCGATGACTTTTCGGTGTTATATGTTGCTCAACACTCCAATAGTCATTTGCCTATTCAATATAAATTTGCCGCGGTATTTGGCGGACATGAAGGCTCGTTATTGCTGTGGGTATTAATGCTAACGTCGTGGGCTGGAACGCTGGCTGTTTCAAGTCGGAAGTTAGACGAAGCCTTTGTCGCTCGCGTTTTGGCGGTGTTAGGCATGATTATCGTCGGCTTTATGCTATTTACCTTGCTTACTTCAAACCCGTTTGAACGCTTATTGCCTAATTTCCCTGCAGAAGGGCGCGATCTTAATCCGCTGTTACAAGACATTGGCTTAATTGTTCATCCGCCGATGCTGTACTTAGGTTGGAGCGGTTTTTCAGTCGCCTTTGCTTTTGCAATTGCGGCACTATTAACTGGCCGAATGGATGCGGCATGGGCACGCTGGACTCGTCCTTGGACACTCGCAGCTTGGTCATTCCTTTCGATTGGCATTACGCTTGGCAGTTGGTGGGCATATTATGAACTTGGCTGGGGCGGTTGGTGGTTTTGGGATCCGGTAGAAAATGCTTCATTTATGCCATGGATTGTCGGTACCGCTCTTATTCACGCCTTGTCAGTAACAGAGCAACGCGGTGCATTTAGAAACTGGACTATCTTATTAGCGATATCTGCATTTTCATTAAGCTTGCTCGGTACTTTCTTGGTGCGCTCCGGTGTGATTAATTCGGTCCATTCATTTGCGTCGGATCCTGGTCGTGGCATGTTTATTTTGATGCTACTTGCTACCGCTGTCATCGGCTCATTAACCTTGTTTGCGTTTAAAGCGAGTCAGTTAAAGAGTACATCTAAGTTTGAGTTGTATTCAAAAGAAACATTTATTTTGGCGGGCAATATCGCGTTGGTTGTTGCTACGGCGACAGTATTGCTTGGCACCTTATTTCCTTTATTACTCGATGCGCTTAACATGGGTAAAATATCAGTAGGACCTCCTTACTTTAATGCTGTGTTTAACCCAATCGTTGCATTAATGGCCATGATGATGGGTGTTGCGCCAATTATTCGTTGGAAGAAAAATAAAGCGGGTACCTTCCGTCAAGAGCTGGGGTTAGTCGCACTCGCAAGTATCGTATTCGGCATTGCTTTTCCGTTTGTTTATGGCGGTGAATTTATTACTTGGGTTGCTGTTGGGATGGGCTTAGCCTTTTGGTTAATTACCGCAACGATAAAAAATGCTAAAACAACCGTCACTAATGCCGAGGGGAAAATTGATTTCTCTCGACCTAATCAAAGTTATTGGGGCATGGTGGTGTCCCACTTTGGTATCGCAGTTGCTATTATCGGTGCCACTATGGTGTCATTTTATGAAACGCAACTTGATATTCGAATGGATGTCGGTTCAAAAGTTGAACTTAGCGGTTATGAGTTTGTTTTTGGTGGCATCAAAGATGTCGCTGGTCCGAACTACACCGCTAAGCAAGGTCAATTTAAGGTGTTTGTAGAAGGTAAGCAAATTGCATTATTACAACCTGAACGTCGAATTTATCGCGTTCAAACCATGGGCATGACAGAAGCTGGCATTGACAGCACACTAACCCGCGACCTATTCGTCGCATTAGGTGACCCGTTAGATAATGATGCATGGGCCGTTCGAGTTTACGTTAAACCTTTTATTAACCTATTATGGATGGCTGGGGCATTAGTCGCTTTGGGTGGCTTTATTTGTATTGGCGATCGACGCTACCGAGTCAAGAAAACAGCCGATAATAAACAACAGCCAATAGAAACTGTTGCTGCTGGTGTATAAGGATTAAAGATGAAACGTTTTATATTATTTGTACCGTTAATTTTATTTTTGGTCTTGGGCGCTTTTTTATATAAAGGGCTATTTCTTAATCCCAAAGCAATGCCATCGGCGTTAGAGGGTAAACCTGTACCTGCATTTAAGCTGTTAACAGTGACCAAGGGAGATCGTGTTGTTACTCAAGCCGATTTGTTAGGAGATTATTATTTACTAAATGTCTGGGCTACATGGTGTCCGTCTTGCAAAGCTGAGCACCCATACTTATTAGATATCGCGCGTAGTGGCATCCCTATTTACGGTATTAATTACAAAGATGACTTAAGCGCCGCAGCTAAATGGCTTAGTGACTATCAAGATCCTTATCGTTTTAGTGTGTTTGACGTAGAAGGAAATCTGGGGCTAAATCTTGGAGTATACGGTGCGCCGGAAACATTCTTGGTTGACCATAAAGGGATTATACGTCTTCGTTATGCTGGAGTGATTGATAATAATTCGTGGGGCAAAAAGTTTGTGCCACTGATTAATACTATAAAGTCGGAGATGACTAGGGATAGTTCGTCATGAGATTATTAGTCACCATGCTATTTAGTTTATTGATAGTGCTTAGTAGTAGTGCGCAAGCTGGGTCAGTTGAAACCTATCAATTTTCAAAATCAGAATATGAAGTACGTTTTCACGATCTCAATAAAATTCTACGCTGTCCAAAGTGTCAAAATCAGAACTTAGCCGATTCAAATTCGATGATCTCACAAGATTTACGCCGTGAAGTGTATCGCTTAATGGAGGAGGGGCGCAGTGATGATCAGATCATGGAATTTATGGTGATGCGATATGGCGATTTTGTACTGTATAAGCCAAGATTTGACGGTGTCACGTATTTCTTATGGTTAGGGCCGATTGGTTTTGGTGTATTAGGTCTACTTATATTAGTAGTAGTGGTCTTTCGTCAGCGCAAGAGTCGTAATGCTATTGTTAGTGCAGATGAAAGTAACGGTGAGCACTTAAGCGTTGAAGAAAAGGAAAAATTAGATCGGATCTTAAAACGCGACAGCGACTAGTCACATAACTAGCTATATAAGTAGAGAAAGGGGCAACTAAGGTTGTAATGCGTGTCAGTTAAGAGCTGATGCGCATTTTTTTGGTTTCTTTTCAGCGTAACGTTTTGGTCTTGATTTC